>JAFGUQ010000072.1 GCA_016938455.1 Clostridia bacterium | reverse complement strand
GACCTTTGGTAGATACAGTATTCCTCCAGAATATGGCAAAGAAATCCCACTATCCGATGCCGGATTGTATTTAATTGGTGAAAATGAAAAGCAGTTGATCTATAAAGAATCAGATAGTGCTTCTTTTGCTATTTTGAAAAATACTGGAAATATTGACTATATTCTGTCATTCCTTTATGACAATCTGTTTCAGAATGATGACATGAAAATAGCTTTCCAATATGGGATTAAAGATTACAGCTATACTTTGGAAGATGGGATTCTTATAGTCAAAAAACTTGATGAAAATGGGAAATTAAGATTTAAACCAAATATGTATGTTTCTTATGGTATTGAAGATTTAAAAGTCAGTTATACAATGAATAATAATGAAGAGGTTGCTGTGTTACCAGTTAATCATAAAGACACTATTAATGAAGTTGTAAAGAATGCAGAAGCTGATATGTTCTACTGCATTAATGAATATATATATGATTCTATCAGTTATGAATATTATTATGAACTTGAAGAGGCAACAAACAGATTTTTTGATGAATATTTTGTCAAGAACCTTTCTTTTGAATCTGCAATTGATACTTACAAACGAGTTCTTGAAAATTTGGACATGGCAGGCTATCTTCAAAGGCTGAATGAATATATAAGAGATTAGGACATTATTAGGGGGATAAGATGAAAAAACTTTGTATATTAATAGTTATATTGCTACTCATAAGTGGCTGTCAGAAAGCAGGGAATCAAGAAAGTAAACCAACACTTGTTTCTGAACCATCACAAGTTGAAGACAACCAGACCGGTGGTCTCTTAATTAAGGATTATGAGGAGATTAACCTATTTATTCCATATTCTAACGCTAATAATAAAATGGATGAGGAAACCGAGATTGGATGGGAAAAATATATTTTAGAAAATTTCGGATATAACATTAATCTCATGTTTTTCGACTATAATAACCCCAATAAAGAGTTTGATGCATCAGGGAATGACGGAATCGTCTACTTTTTGAACGATGAATTATACAGCAGGTTAATCAAAGGTAAACGGACACTTGAATTGAATGAGTTTCTTGAAAATTATACATTAGCAGATAGCGGCTACTTGAAATCGATGGAGACTCTAAAAGACATTGATGGCAATGTATATGGAATTCCTACGGTAAATTACGAAATGTTTGAGTATAAAAGCTATTATATGAAATTCCTTGATGAAGTAGATATGGATGTTCCGACAGATTTGGAAGAATACAGAAAATTGGGAGAAGCACTGAAAGAAAAAGATATTTATTTAATGACCCTGCAAGACGATTGATATTACTTTCATGAAGCTTTTTACGATGTGTTTGCAGCGTATGAGTGTTATGTTCCAATGAGCCAAACCGATCAGATTGTCTTTAATCCATTAACTGAAAAATATGAATTACCTATCCTTAATCCGAATTATGAGCAGGCTTTCAGATACATTTTGGACCTTATCGAAAAGCAGTATGTGTGTTTTACCAGTAATAGCATGGATAACAGCATTATGAACAGCATTTCGTATTCGGGATATCAGAATAATACTTTATTAAATGCTGAACTTGGTGAGACTGATATCGGGTTTTATCTTGACGGAGCCAATAAAAGCCATCTGATTTTCACAAGAAACCATGTCAACGGATTTATGATTTTGAAGGATTCAAAGAACATAGAGGAAAAAATTTCTTTCATCTTTGACAGGTTATTCAAAGATGAAAACCTCAGAAACGCTTTTTCCTACGGATATGAAGGATACAACTACATTACTGAGTCGGATGGGATACATCTTCAGACTAAAGAAGATGGTTCATTAAAACAGGCTCCAAGAATTTATTTCAGATTCATTCAACCAACCATACCGGTTATTTTTTCAGCTACCGATAACGTCATAACATCAGCAACATCATCAAAAGCCAACACAAAGATGATGGAGGTAAAGGAAAATTACACTGATGAGATGTTTTATTACTATAACCATGCCATTGGAGAGGTATCAAGTGGCTCATTCACCAGCGAACTGGTAAGCTGTTATTCAGACTTCTACAATTCAGTGTTTCATGATCATACCGACATCACTGAGGCCATAGAAAAGTATCGCGAGCAGATAGAAGCCACAGGGGTCTTGGAGTATCTTGATGAAATAAACAACTAGCTTTAAACCTAAGTAAATTGGGGTAGAGATTTGAATTATCCTTTATGAACTGTATTCTCCATATTTTATAAAATAGTGGTAGCTAACATTTGCGATACATCAAATACGATGTATAATAGAACGAATATACAACATTATTGTACAAAGGGAGAAAAAGATTTGATTATCACATACATAGACAATCTCCCTGAACCGGAACAATTAGAAGGGTATGCAGTACTTGAGGAAATTGAAAAGAATGGTCTCAGAAATATCATTACTAAGAAAGTCTTCGGCCAACTGTATGAAATGAAATTCTATAGGTTCAACAGAATTTTTTACTTCCTAATTCAGCCGAAACAATATACCCGTTGCATGCATGTAAAAAGCAGAAGAACAAATTAGAAAAGAAAGACATACTTGCAGCAGTTAAAAGAATGAAAGAAACATAAATGGTGAAATAATGCCATTCAAACAAGTTAAAATCAGTGAAATGATTGAAGAAAAAATAAATAACGGTGATATTAATAAAGAGCATTATGAAATTGCGAAAAAAGAGCTGGAGTTTGTCATGATGATTGCTACTATGAGAAAACAGAAAAATGCGACTCAGAAGCAACTATCAGCGATGACTGGCTTATCGCAGCAGACCATATCAAGGTTTGAAAACAGAGAATATTCTCCAAACCTCAGAAACCTGATTAAAATCACTGAAGCACTTGATTTATCAATCATAGTTAAAGAAGTGTAAGAATTAATATTCTCGTACTATTTCATGCGTCTTTGATGTTTTTATCAAATAATGGATCAGCATAATGGATTTCCTTGAACTTCCAGTATCTGGGGTTCTCTTCACCATTGATCATTGTGACTGAATAAATTTTCGCATTGACAGCTTTAATCTTGAAACGAATGGCTCTTAATAAAAGAACACTGGTGTCAGGGCTGTTATCCCAGGATAATACATGATGGCAGCTGTCTGTTTTTATCTTGTGGAAGTTTTCAAACTCGAATCCTTCGATTGCATTTCCATCACTGTCACATACTTCAACTGAAATTTCCCCGTTAGCTGCATCTGCATTCATTTCGAAACCATATTCGTCAATATAGAAATTTCTGGTCAGTAATTCAGCCTGACTTTCTTTCGCTTCAATGTAACAGAACCCATCCGGTCTTAAAACTGCCATTCCAATGCACTGTAAATCTCTTTCGTTATAGGGAGGTTTATGATGATAAGGCATTCCTGCATAATAGTAGAGTATCTTGTCTTCTAATAAGATTGGATGTGAAGATGGAGAAATCATGCCACAATCCCATGAACCTTCTTCACCAAGTTTGATGAACCGGTCATTGACGAAATCTTCATGCCAGCAATAGCCGCCTCTGCTGTAAGCTAAACCAATATCCATGGTTCCGTCCATTTTTCCCCAGCCTTCTAAATCATCTTCGAAAGTATTGTAATAGGACACACAACCAAGAATATAGGCACCGTAATATGAAATCTGCATACCATAGATCTGAGTCTGCATACTTTGTTCAACTGGCAGTTCTTTGACTAATACAGGATCGGTCCAATGCTCGAAATCATTACTTGTGCTTAACCAGACACGACGATCACCTTTGATTTTTCGCATGGTTGCCATGTACTGATCTGTCTCCGGATGTCGTATTAAACCGATATGACTGTCACTGTTTCCGTTGATTGCCTGACTGTCTAACATTTTCCAGTGAATGCCATCAGGTGATACATAGGAACAGGTATAGGGAATGTGGCCAGGTCTTACTAAGAGTTTATATCTTCTTTCAGGATCGGCTTCTTTTTTATCATAAATGATGGTCTGCCCTCTGACCTGATGTTCTTTGTCAAGTACTATGTTGGTTCCTTTGACCACATCTAAATCAGGTTTTATCCAGCTGATTCCATCTTCTGACTCCGCATAGCATAAATAAGAAACAGTCGGACCTTTTAAACCTGAAAAAGTGGGGTACCACATTTTAAACAGTTTCAGTTCTTCGTCATACAAAATTGTCCCGTATAGTGATGTCCGTCCGAATTCATGTGGCAGTTCAGGCTTAACTATAGGATTGCCAGCATATTTAACCGGATACCCCTGTTTTCTTTCAAAACCTCTTCTGTATTCAAAAGGCCAGTCGTCAAAAAACATAAATTTCTGTGTCTTACTATTATCCATATGTCCTCCGTATATCAGTTAGTCTCTACTATCTTAACACATGACATATGAAATTTTAAGGAGAACCGAGAATTTTTGCTTTTCCGTTTTCAATACGATAGACTCTGCCTTCACCCCAAGGGTCGGATGGGACTTCTCTTAAATAGCCGTCCTTAAGTAAAATACTGTTGATGGTTATGTCGCCATCATCTGGTTGTAAGCCGGTAACGCTTGTATACATGGAAATGGCAGAATCAATAACAGAGACATTCAAAGTGTCTACAGTGGTTTTGCTGTCATCTTTTGCTTTATCATATACTGGCTGTGCAGTCGCACAAGAGGATAATAACAAGGTGAGAATGAATATAATTATGATGACTGTTTTCTTTTTCATGTCAATCACTCCTTTACTTAATACAATTATACTTCATTTTGCATGAGGAAATAGAATAGTTTATATTAACGGAAGTTTATGATATGATTGATTTACAAGCGAGGAAAGAAAAGAAAATAGAAGGTGCAAATCATGAAATCGAAAATTATCATCGTTTTATCACTTTTATTGATTTTACTTTCTGGTTGCAAAAAGGAAATCAGTAATCAGAATCAAATATCACCGTCTCCTACAGATAATATGGTTGAGGAGTTTACCCAAAAAATACTAGTGAGAAGTAAAGCCATGGTGGAAGAAACAAAAGAGTATATTGTCGCTATGGATATACCCTCTATAACTATCCCTGACGGGGAAGAGGTGCAGGAGGAAATCAATCAGGTCATTTTGGACCTGTCATCATTAAGTGTTGAAAAATTCAAAGAAAAAGTAGCTGATCTGGAGGAAAAAGTAAATCAGAGCTATATTGGAATGGATTATGAAGTGACAACAGAGGAGTATGGTTTCTTCAGCATATCTCTTCTTATCAATGATTATTATGGTGAAGATGAAGTGATGACTTACCGTCGTTCATTCAACTATCATTTTGGTGATTTAGGCGAGTTGTCTTTGAAGGATCTTCTTGGCGAAGACTACATCATGCTGCTTAATAATGAAATCAAAACACAGATTGATTTATCACCCGAAATGAAAAGCGCTGTTATCAACAGGGGATTCACAGGAATTGACGACAATACAAGATTTTATTTAAAAGAAGGGAAACTGGTTGTTTATTTTGAACGAAAAAGTATTTTCAACTATGATTATGGTATTCCGGCATTTGAAATACCGACTTCAATCTATAATCCATATAGCCTGAAAAACTAAGTTTTCATTACTATTTATAAATGAATAAAAAAGTGTTACTATTAAACAATGGGATATTTATTAAAGAAAATAAACCAGCATTCAAAAAGAGTATTCTTTCAAGGCAATCGTTCAAGTGACTTATACTTAGACTATATTTTAAACAGCTTAAACGGGTATGATTTGAACTATATTGATGAGCAGCTTTCTGCCATTGATAAAAGACCGTTTCTGGATCAATACAGAAGAGCAGTGCTTGGAAGAATTGCCAATATACTGTCATTTCAGATTAAAAACAATCAGAACACGAAACATATGGGATTACTTAAGAATCTCATATTCACCTTAATTGAAGACATGCTGTCAAGCGAACCTTCTTTTGGTGCAGATTTTCTTATGATTGAGCTCTATTTTGCTTTAACTAACATCAAGGGGATTATTGAGGATTATGTGTATAGCGAATTCATAGTCATGCTTAAGAAAATTGATCCTTTTGTCATGAATGAAATCAACTGCCGAAAAACACCGGTGGAAAAGCAGCATAACTTTGTCATCTACAGTATGACGGGGGAATATCTGAGGGAACTGCTGACAGGAGTGGACTGCTCAGAATATCTTCTGGAAAACTGGAAAATTCAGAAGACAAAGTTTGACCTGAATGGGATGTACCGTGATCCGGAGCAACCGATGCTGTATGATCTGACTGTCAGAGCTCATCTTGCATTTATGCTTCATATGGGATATGAAGGAGAAATCAAAAAAGAAATTGAAGACATCCTGATGAAATCAAGTATGGACACTTTGTTTTATTTATCTTCAGAGTTCTGCTTTCCATATGGCGGCAGAAGCAATTCATATCATATGAATGAAACACTGGTGGCTTGTTTATGTGAATACTATGCTGATAAATATCATCAGATGAACGAAATCAAAATAGCCGGTTCATTTAAAAGAGCTGCCAGAAAAAGCGTGGAAAAACTGAAAAGATGGGATGGCCATCATCTTAAGAACTTTTTTGACAAAGACACTAACTATGGCGGGGATTATTACGGTACTTATGATGCGTATATGGTTACCTCAGCCTGCTTCCTTCTCATGGGTTATACCATGATGAATAATAAAATCAGGGAATACACGACACCAAGCGAGTTTGGAGGGTATATCATCAGAACCACGGATGATTTTCACATGCTCTTTGCTAATTGCTGTAAATATTCTGTTCAACTGGATTATCAGGGAAATATGAAATATGAAAGTAATGGTCTCGGGCGTGTTCACCATAAAGATATTCCCATTGAACTTGCGTTATCCATGCCATTTTCAAGCAATCCGGCTTATCTGACAGGAGAGTATAAACAGAATAAAGGACGGGCCATTGGCGCGGGATGGCTGGAAGACGGGAAAGAAGTCTATCTGGCAGAGCAACCTCTAACCAAACCTGCTTTTATTCATGAACATGGAGAAAGCAGAAAAGCTGTCAGAGTTGAGATTAACTATTTTCTGAAACAGGGAAAAATAACTGAGTGGATTCAAATTGATAAAAAAGGAATACATATATTCTGCAGCAGTGACTTTGCTCCTGTTTTTTATCATATTCCTGTTTTGATTGATAACGGAAAAGAGACGACTTTGCAGGAAATGACCTATAAGAGTCTAAAAAACTGTCTGGGCCAGTACAGTTATATAGTAAAATGGGATGATACACTGTCCTGCACTCTAAGGACGGACCGGTTATATAACAGGAGTGGTATTTACAAAAGCCTGATTGTACATGGAACAGGGAATGAGATGAATATACATTTGAAAATGAAGAAAGAAGGACGATTAAATGGAAAAATTAAAAAAAAGAAGTGAAATAGACAGCCGCTTTCAATGGGATCTGTCTGATATGATTAAAAATGAAGAGCAGTTTCTTTCGACAATCAAACAGGTGGAATCACTTGCTGAAGAATTTTCGAACTATAGCGGGACGCTGAACCAGGGAGCTGGCAGAATCAGAGACTGCCTGGATTTATATGCGAAGACAATGAGCATCATGGAAAATCTCGTGGTATATTCACTGATGAAAAGTGATGAGGATAATGCGCTTTCAAAATCACAGGTCGATGTGGGTAAAACTCAGCAGTTAATGGTCAAGACTGAAACGATTGCTTCGTTTCTGGAACCTGAACTTGTCGCGATTGATGAGAACATTCTTTTTGACGACCAGTTAAAAGAATACAAAAAATTTCTAGAAGAGATTGTCAGGAAAAAAGAACATACCCTTTCTGAAAAAGAAGAAAGAATTCTTGCCATGAGTCAAGAAGCAACTTCCGCACCTAATGATATTTTCTCCATGTTCAATAATGCTGACATAAAATTTGGTGAGATAGAAGATGAAGAAGGCAATAAAGTGGAGCTGACAAAAGGAAGATATATTCCTTTCATGGAAAGCAAAGTAAGAGCCGTCAGAAAACAGGCATATGAGACACTGTATAAAGAGTTTGGAAAGTACAAAAACACATTGGCAGCCGCTTACACTTCTCAGATAAAATCCCTTAAGTTTTATGCAAAAGCCAGAAATTATGAAAGTTCTTTGCAGGCTTCACTTGATCAGGACAATATTAAAGAAGAGGTTCTTGACAATCTGATTGAATCAATTAATGATTATCTGCCTCTTTTACATCGCTATGTTAAAGTAAGAGCAAAAGCGCTGGGAATGGAAAAAATCAGCATGTATGATATTTATGTTCCTATTGTTGATCAGGATACAGAAAAATATACCTATGAACAGGGGTGTGAACTTGTCAAAGACGGCTTGAAGGTTCTTGGAAACGATTATCAGGAACTGCTTGAGAAAGCCATGACTTCAAAATGGATTGATGTATATGAAAATGAAGGGAAGACTTCCGGTGCTTATTCATGGGGGACTTATCTGTCTCATCCCTATATTCTTTTAAATTACAGTGGCACTCTTGACTCAGTATACACCTTAGCTCATGAACTGGGACATTCCATGCATTCATATTATTCAAATCATAACCAGAGCTATATTAACTCACACTACAAAATATTTGTGGCTGAAGTTGCTTCAACAGTCAATGAGATCTTATTATTAAAGCACATGCTTGCCATCACCACTGACAGTAAAAAGAGAGCTTTTCTGCTTAATCATTTTCTTGAAAGCTTCAGAGGAACAGTTTTCAGACAGACCATGTTCGCAGAATATGAAAGAGATACAAATCAGAGTTTCAATAATGACATTCCACTGTCTTCAGATGATCTTTGCAGCATGTATAAGGAAATCAATTCAAGATATTACGGTGAGGCCTGTGAAAGTGATGAACTGATTTCATATGAGTGGTCAAGAATTCCTCATTTTTACATGAACTTCTATGTCTATAAGTATGCAACAGGTTTCTTATCTGCTGTTGCCATTGTTGATGCAATTGAAAAACAGGGTGAAAAAGCAGTTGACAGATACAAGGAATTCCTGAAAAGCGGCGGATCTGATTATCCGATGGAACTGCTTAAGAAAGCAGGTGTTGATTTAACAGACAGACAGCCGATTATGGCAGGAATGAAAATGTTTGAGGAAATACTGGACGAATTCGAAAACATGCTGTAAACCGGATCTTAACTAGGAGGAACCATTGATAGAGACAAAAAGACTGACATTAAGAGAATTCACATTGGATGACCGTGAAGAGGTTTTCAGATTAAGTCAAGAAGAAGGCATAAAACGATGGCTTAACAATCAGACCTATGCAAATGAAGAAAAAGCAGCTACCGTACTTTCGAACTTAATAGAACAATACCGGTTAAGAGATTCAGAAGTATTTGTTCTGGCTATTGATTTAAAGCATCCCAAAAAGCTGATTGGCCATATCGGATACAGCACATATGATGATGAATACGAAATCGGATTCGCCATTGCTGATGAACACAAGAGAAAAGGCTATGCCAAGGAAGCAATCAAAGCTTTTACTGAATTCTCCTTTATGGAACATGGAGTCAGCTTGATTGCAGTGGTGGAAAAAGACAACAAAGCGTCTATTCATACAGTCAAATCATGCGGGTATAAAAAGGTAAAAGAGTTCCAGAATAAAATCATATTTGAAAGTGAGCTGAAATAATGAGATACATCTGTCCATTATTAGTGGTTGAGAATATGGAAAAATCTAGGTATTTTTATGAAACTCTTCTGGAGCAGAAAGTGGTGAATGATTACGGAGAAAACATTACATTCATGGGAGCTTTCTCATTACATCTGAAAAGCCATTTTAATCAGCTGATTCATAAGGAAAATAAACCTTTCACCAATATGTCAGATATGTTTGAGCTGTATTTTGAAACTGATGACATAGAGAAAATGCTTAGTAAACTTAAGAGAGAACAGCTTATATTTCTTCATGAAATCAATGAACAGCCATGGAAGCAGAAGGTATTCAGAGTCTACGATTATGACGGACATATCGTTGAAATAGGGGAATCAGTCAATACTACAGCAAGAAGGCTTTATCAGGAAGGAAAAAGTATAAAGGAAATAGCGGATACATTATATCTTTCTGTGGAAAATCTGGAAAAAATCATTTTTGGAGAGTAATTAAAAAAAAGATATTGTATAATATAAATACAGGAGTGCGCCAGTTCGGTGCGTAGAATATAGTCGGGTGGAAGTCCCGACCTGATAAAGTTTAGCAAACAGTCAGTATCAAGCCT
>JAFGUQ010000071.1 GCA_016938455.1 Clostridia bacterium | reverse complement strand
GCCCAAAGGACATCTATCAAGATTACGATATTACATATTTTGTGACCGATATAAAACCTTTTTACAACAATATGGAATGGATAGAAGAGAAATTTGGCAAACCTATTATTGTTCAGTTACCTGAGTTAATGTCACACCCACTTTTACCACCACAGAATGATGGTCATTTCGCTTACTTGATGATTTTTGAGGATGGTAATCGTATCGATTTGAGTATTGAGTATAATCCTTATATAGATGATGGCGAGCCAGCGGTTATATTACTTGACAAAGACAACAGAGTCCAAGCATTGAAAATTAACAAAGAGTTTTTCCATATAAAACCACCGCAAGAAAAGATATATGCTGATACTTGTAACGAATTTTGGTGGTGCCTAAATAATGTTGCCAAAGGAATAGCAAGGGATGAACTACCTTATGCAATGGAAATGTTTAATCATTATGTCAGGGATATGCTAAACCAAATAATTGAGTGGTATATTGGTATTAAAACTAATTTCAGCGTTTCTTCTGGTAAGATGGGGAAATATTTTAAAAAATATCTACCACGAATAATATATGAGCAATATTCGAAAACATATTCTGACAGTAACTTTAAAAACTTGTGGTCAGCTATATTTACTGCTTGCGATTTGTTTCATAATCTTGCAGTTCAGATTGCTGATTATTCCGGCTATATTTATAATGAACATGATGAAAGAAGTATGATGTTATTTTTAAACAAGGTGAAGAATAATGAGCTATGAATTAAAACGAAAAATCTGAAACTATTGCAATGAGGCACATCACTACTCAAATACTGGAAAATCTGAAAAATTAGAAGATTAATGAAAGTGCTATAATAGGGATATTAAGGGGGTATAAACTTGGAAATTAAAGTTCTTGCGTCCGGATCTTCTGAAGGCTTTCCATCAATATTTTGTTGCTACAATACATATCAGAAAGCTCATAAGTTGAGCGGTAAGAATTTGCGAACACAATCGCAGTTTTTATTGATGATGATTTGATGATTGATTTTGGAGACGACACTTTTTGTCACTCATTGAAGGAAAATATAATACTGTCAAAATTGAAATACCTATTGATAATACATTCACATATAGATCACTTTAATCCTACTATTTTTTGCTATAGAAGTAGGTTTTATATTTCTATGATAAGTGAGGAAACATTGCAAGTGTATTCACCTCCATCAGTAAAGAAGTATATGAACAAATAGAACATGGAAAACCTTTAAAAGAGGTCAAGAGTATCATAGGGGAATTTCTCATATAACAATCATAGAGAACTGCACTCACGGCGCAAATAATACAATGATTGCTTTATCTCCTCCTCATTAGCATTTACGCACAATAACCCTTTAGCGAAAGCACATATATCTTCGATTCTTCGTCTAGTCTGATAAAATTCCAATGAGTCGGAATTGATTATATAATAAGGATGCACTTTTTTATATGTCTCTAAAAAATTTGATGAACATGTATGCCAGAAGCGATCTCCTATAAATGCAAACAAGTCCGCTTCTGGTGGCGCAAGTTTCATACCTTCCCAATCTATTAAAATCAACCTGTCAGATTGCATCAAATTCCAACCATGCACATCTGTATGACAAATAACACAAGATAAGTTCTCTTTTAGTAACCTCTCTGCAAGCAATATTGTTTTTTCAATATTTTTTATTAACACTGCTTCATATTCTTTCAAAACTCTCATTGTTTCATTAGAGCTTGTTTCCTCAGCCAATGAAATCAATTCCTTTAATTCATAACAAAATGGAACAGCGAAATCTTCTTTGACAGTGTTGGTAGCAACTGGAATTTCAGCACCATATTTATGTAACTCAGCTATAATATCAGCCATTTCTTTAATTTGAGTGTTAGTCATCTTTTTATCGCAGAGTGTATAACCTTCAATATACGGGAAGAGAATATAAATTAAATTATCATCTTCACATTTATATTTACCATCAGTCGTTAACACCGGACAGATTATTTTATCTCTCAAACCAGTGTTGTTATAAAGCCAAATAACAATGGGCATATATATATCAATCGTAGATGTCCACTGCGCTGTTGAGGCTCTATACTTTTCATAAGCTTTTAAGAAAAAGACTCCATTTGTAGTATCAATTTTAAAAGCTCGTGCTGACCAGCCGCCAACTTGTTCGGTAATGTTAATAACCGATAAGTTAAAGTATTTATTCAAAATATCTGTAAATCTAGTTTTCATGAAAGCTCCAGAGAATTTGAGATTTTAAATAGCCTTACAAGCATCAAAATTATAACATACAAACAATACTTTCACAACAAATAAACTAACAAGAGATAATAAAGAAATAGAGATATTTCAACTATTACATAGTATATTAAATGTTTCCAGCAAATCCCTTCAAAAACCATAATCCTAAACTCCTGTCTACTAAAACAATTTAAAGCAGTAAAAATCACAAAATAGCCCAATCGAAAGTCATATCATGGGAAGATAAGATAGACTTTAAACCGGCTTAAACACGGTGATTTATCTGATTTCTTTAGAAGTGTAGAATAGCCTAATAACTTCACATGGGGACAGCATTTGTCCTTGATAGCGAACACAGCTGGAAAAGTCCAAAGAATTAGAGGTTGTTTGGTTGACTGAATATTTTTTTTAGTTTATGATTAAAGTGCATCTAAAATTACAGACAGAAAATCATAAAAGTGTCACATTGTTGAATGAAGAGGTATTTGGTATGAAAATAAGCAACAGTACTAACTGGCTTAAAACTGGAAACACACTTTCTTTCATAGGTGTAGTAGCAGTCAATGCGTTGGCAAACATACTGCCGATCAATGGGCAGAATACAGGGGCGATTTCTGATTCTTTTCCTAACCTTTTTGTTCCGGCTGGAATCACCTTCGCCATATGGGGTGTCATATATCTTCTACTTGCGGTATTTGTGCTTTACCAATGGGGATTGATCGCTAAAAACAGCAATCAAGAAGAGGTCGTGAAGGCAACCGGAATCTTTTTCATGCTGTCTTCTGTTTTCAATATTCTCTGGATTCTATCATGGCATTATAATCAGGTTCTTTTATCTGTTGCTGTTATGCTTTTACTGCTCGGCAGTCTTATTGTACTAAGTGTGAAACTTGAGAAGTTATCCTATGACCGGAAAAGTGCTTTTTGTGCCAAAGCACCTGTCAATGTGTACCTTGGGTGGATTTCTGTGGCGACTGTCGCTAATTTTGTGGCATTATTTGTTCATATCGGCTGGAATGGATTCAATATACCTCAGAATTTCTGGACGATGATCATGGTTCTCATAGCATCACTACTGGCTCTTATCGGGCTTAGAAAATATAGAAACATATCATATTCACTGGTGACTATCTGGGCGTTAGCCGGCATTATAATCAAGCACATGACTATATATGAAAGCCAATATCTTGAGATTATCATCTGTACTGGAATCAGTATTCTTTTAATTACCATCTGCATGTTAAAACAGCTTTTCTCAGCCAAAAAGAATACCGGTTTCACTGAATAGGACAGATTGAAACCCCTGAAGATTCTGTGATATAATAACGATGCAGAATTCTTCAGAATTTACAGGAGGCCTACCGAATGAAATTAGCATTTTCTACATTGTCATGTCCATCATGGTCCTTTAAAAGCATCCGTTCAGCGGCTATTGATCTTGGCTATGATGGAATCGAAATTAGAGGGATAGAAAATAATCTCTTTGTTCCTGATATTGCAGAATTTTCTGATGTGAACGGACCGAAAACAATAGCAGAACTAAAAGCCAAGAAAATCACAGTGCCAATATTCAGTTCTTCCTGTTATCTGTTTGACCAGCATCATCCCAATCAGATGATGCAGGAGGGTATTGCCTATGTTGATTGCGCATCAAGATGTCATGTCGATTTTGTCAGAGTGTTATGTGACAAGGATCCCCATGCATCAGATATTGATTTTGAATTCACAGTTATGAATCTGATTAATCTTGCCATGTATGCAGCAGATATGGATGTGACGTTGCTTGTTGAAACAAACGGCTATTTTGCTGATTCTGATAATATGGAAAAACTGCTTGAGAGAGTAGAAGGGCTTCCGGTTATGGTCTTATGGGATGTTCACCATACCTGGAGGTATCATCACGAAAAACCTGCAGTGACCATCGACAAAATTGGTGAATATATCAGATTTGTTCATATTAAAGATTCTCTTCCGCTTAATGGTTCTAATGAATATAAGCTGATTGGCGAAGGAGACATTCCTATTAAAGAAGCTGTAAAGGCTTTGAAAGAAATCGACTATCAGGGTTTTCTGTCACTGGAGTGGCTGAAAAGGTGGCACACCAATATCGAAGAACCCTGGATTGTCTTACCGCAATATCTTCAATATATGAGGGAAATCATTTAATATAGTTCTAATGTTATGATATAATAACCCTTGGATGTGAAAATTAAGGGGGATTAGTATGGAACATAAAAAGCTGTCTTTCAAGACAAAGATATTTTATGGCATGGGCGACATTTATGGCGGTGGAGCCTTTAACATCGTCAATTTCTTTTATGCGGTTTTTCTGACGGATATTGTCAAGATAAGCCCGGGATATGCTGCTCTTGTATTTCTGATCAGCAAGATATGGGATGCAGTCACTGACCCTTTCATGGGGTATATTTCAGATAATACTAAAAGTAAATATGGCAGGAGAAGACCCTATTACCTGTATGGGATTCCGCTGATATTCATTTCGTTTGTTCTGTTATGGCTGCCGGTCGGATTCAGCTCTGAACTATCACGTTTTCTGTATATTCTGCTGGCTTTCATGGGTTTCAATACAGTGGTGACTATGGTCATGGTTCCTTACCAGGCCATGTCAGCTGAACTTACAACAGATTATAATGAGAGAACATCACTGGCTTCTTTCAGACTTGTCTTTTCACTGGTTGCCTCTTTACTCTGTGCAGTGATTCCTTTATCACTGATCAATGCTTTCGGTCAAAGTGCAGATGATATCAAAAAGGGTTATATCTTCATGGCGGTCATATTCGGTTTGCTTTTTGCTCTTCCATGGATCGGCACTTTCAAATATACCTATGAGAATTATCATGTTGAAACAGGTGAGAAGGATAAACACTGGTTTAAGAATCTGCTTCAACCGCTGAAAATAAAAACATTCAGGATTTTCCTGTTTCTGGAGCTGTTCACTTTCATAGCTTTCGACCTGATTGTGCTTGTTTTCGGTTATTATATGAAATATTACCGTAACCAATATGGCATGTTATCCATTGTTCTCGGTATTCTGATTATTGTGGAAGTGGCTTTTGTTCCTGTATTCAGTAAAATTGCTAAAATAAAAGGGAAGATCACAGCATTTGTCACCGGATGTGTTGTCTGGGCTTTTGCAGGGCTGATTATTTTTTTCATCGGTCCAGATACACCGATTATCGTATTATTGGCAGCAGGAGCTTTAATAGGGGTTGGCTTATCAGGAGCGATTGTCATTCCCTATACCATGTTTGGCGACGTGGTTGATGTAGGTGTACTGAAGCATGACAGAAACATCAGCGGAAGCTTTTCGGGAATACTCACTTTCAGCAGAAAGGCCACTACGGCAATCGCTCAGTCAATCGTGCTGTTTTCACTGGGGCTGGTGGGTTATTTAAAACCTGTCGATCAGATGGTGGACGGAGTATTGACATCGGTAGAGCAGGTGCAACCGGCTATTGTCATTCTGGCAATAAGACTGATCATCACATTCGTTCCAATCATTCTTCTGACTGGAAGTATTATATGTGCCAAGAAATATCCGTTAACAAGAGAAGTCTGCAAACAGGTCAAAGATGCCATAGAAACCAGACAGGATGATGAAGCCACCAGAGAACTTAAGAAAATGCTTCTCTAGAAAAGGAACCCAATTGAAATATTATTTTGTATGTCATGAAGACAATGAATTATATAAGATGATTAAAGATACTGGTGTGACCTGCTATTTGTCATCATCAGTGAATCAGGTTTTGTCAGAGATAACACAGGGTTCGTATTTGTGCGTTTTTGAGGATGGTTATCCTCAGAAAAAAACAGTAATCACAAAAGAACACCTTGAATTCTTTAAAGATAACAATATCAAGGTGCTGCTGGAATATCCTAAGCAAGTCTATGGTATCCACCCTGGCAAGGTAATAAGACTTGACAGGGAAAGGCTGGTTGAGGTGACATCTTTGATGATTGGCCAGAATAACTGCGATTATGTCATTCCCTATGCCATTGAGGAAAAGTTCGTTCTCTATTACTATGCCAAGGTAGCTGGCTATAAAAAGGCGGTTTATGGATTGCCTGATATCACTTATCCTTTTTTGTTTTATCATCCGGCATACGTCAATGTTGTCATGACAAGTTCCAGAATCAGTTCGCCGGTTACCTCAAGATTCAAGCCTGTTTCTTTTTTTAAGAATCTATACAACCGGATTTTCTCAATGAACCTAACTTTTACTGAAAGTGTCACTACTGCTTTCAAGTCTTGCGATAACATAACGGACAGTGACTGCATTACTGCCATATCAAAATCAGTAGAATGGTTCACGAAGTATATGCTGACTACTGATTATACTGGTTTAAAGCTTTATGAAGGCTTTTCTTCAAAAGTTGATTTTGATGGTTCACAGAAGCTGGCTGCGACTTTGCGAAATGACTGTGCTGGAGAGGCTAGTCTTTTATTTGCAGTTGATTACCTTAAATACAGTAAACCATCAAGCAAAGACCATGCTGAAAAACTGATGGAGTATATATTTTCTGCGAATAATCAGCAACTTGACATGACAAAAGATAATGGAGGATTCATCAAATGGTTTGCTTCAGGAGACGGGATTTATTATACAGATGACAATGCCAGATTACTGATAGGTGTCATGACAAGTTGTTCCATACTGAAAATGAATCATCATGATGAGGGCATAATCAAATGCATTCTTGCTTTTTTAAGAAGTATGCCTGAACAGGGTATTCATATGAATTGTCTTCGCTTCAATGATTCAATGATTGCAGATGACTGGACATATCATGATATAAAAACAAAGAAAACCATTTATTATTCTCCTCATTATGTATCATATATCTGGGCGGTGTTTCTGCTTGCATATAAGCTGACAAATGATGAAGAACTTTTAGCTATCAGTAAAAAAGGTATTTATGAAATGATGGATAAATATCCCTGTCACTGGACATGGACCAATGGTATCATGGCAGAAGTCTCAAGGATGATTCTTCCTCTCTCACTTTTATATTCCATAGATAAAGACTTGAAGACAAAAGAATATCTTGATATGATGCTTAAGGTCATCAAAGAGCAGACAGATGATCATGGTTGCATGATTGAAAAAATGGTCATGCTTGAAAACGGAAAATATCCTCCTCCAAAGAATAATGAAGAGTATGGGAAATATGAGGCTCCTGTTATCCATGAAGACGGGGACACAGCCTGCGACCTGCTGTATTCTCAGAATTTTGCATATCTTGGACTCTTGGAAACCTGTCGCTTATATGATGATGAAAGCATAAGTAAACTTTTCACTGAGATGACAGACTTCCTTGTCAGGATTCAGACAAGATCATCATCTCATCAGGAACTTGACGGCGTGTGGATGAGAAGTTTTGACCCCACCATGTGGGAATACTGGGGCAGTGGGGCAGATGCCGGATGGGCTGCGCTGTGTGTGGAATCAGGCTGGACAAACAGCTGGATTCCAATTGTTCTTTCACTTAAAGAACAAAACAGAAGCCTGTCAGACTTTTTTACTGACAATGAGTCCTTTAAGGAACTGTATTATCTGATAAAGGGTTCGATATAAGGAAGGATTGAAATGAAACGTTTCTTAGCATTCGGGAATGGTCTGATTGTAGGGGTGATGGTCCTTTTAAACGGGATACTGGCACTTAGATTCGGCAATTACATGTCCCTTGTCATCATTTACGGATTTGGAGTGATCATCGGCTTGATCATGCTTCTTATCAAGAAGGATCTTAAAAACATTTTTAAGGGTATTCCTAAATATTTACTGATTTCAGGTGTGCTGGGTGTACTTAATATTTTTCTTAACAATGTCTGTGTCAATCATATCGGAGTGTCACTAACGCTTGCGCTATGCTTGGCAGGTCAAATCATATTTTCTGCTGTTTTTGAACATTTCGGGTTTTTCGGTGTCATAAAAAAGAAATTAAGTGTCAGGAAATTACCTGGTTATCTGCTGATTGGAGCTGGGGTTGCGGTCATGATTGTGATGGGGGTGTAAGATGATTTATTCTTTTCTGGCTTTTATCACAGGTATGTTCCTTGTAGTGACCACGACTTTCAATTCCAGAATAGGTGTTCTCAAAAGCGTATATAAAAGTGCTTTTATCAATTCTGTCATAGGATTAATGACTTCTATTATCGTGTTTTTCATCTTCGATAAAGCAACTGGGTTCACATTTTCTTTCAGTGAATGGTATATTCTGCTTGGAGGGCTTCTGGCACCTTTCATCGTAGTCATCAGCAATTTCACCATCGCAAAAATCGGTGTTTTTTCAGCTACACTGTTAATTGTCTCAGGACAACTGATAATGGGAACGATTATTGACTGGATCAGAAACGGTGTCTATCCAGTTTTTACCACTGTCGGTGGAATTTTAATTATTTTAGGGTTATTATATATACATATGATTGAAAAAAATCAAAGTTCACAAGGAGGTAATCATGGGTAAATTCGATTTGATAAGAACAGACTGGAAAAAACTGGAATCTGAAGAGACAGACCAGATGAAAAAGATGGAGAGACCAGCACTTTTCAAGGAAATTCCCGACAACGCTGTTTTGATTGACTTGATTCCCTATGGAAAAATTAAAATCGGGAACAAACCTTTGCTTGAAACCATATATGACAGACGTTCAAAACGAAGCGGAAGCGACCAACCATTAACACTTGAAGAACTGTCTTATCTTCTTTTCTGCACCAATGGTGTGAAAAACCAGGCTAGACCTATGTTCCGAACTGTACCTTCTGCCGGTGCCAGACATGCAATTGAGACTTATCTGCAAGTGGAGAGAGTAGAAACACTTAAAAAAGGAGTCTATCGTTATCTTCCTCTTACACATCAGCTTGTTTATTTGAAGGAAGGCAGTCTCAATGAAGCAATCGAAGGTTTTCTGGGACAGAATTTCAATGCTGATGTCATGTTTTTCTGGACTGCGGTTCCCTATAGAATGCAGTACCGATATGGGAGTGCTTCAGAAAAACTGATTTTACTTGATGCTGGTCATGTCTGTCAGAACCTTTATCTCGCCTGCGATGCCATTGGACTGGGAGCTTGTGCCATCGGAGCTTACGACCAGGAAAAACTTGATTGGTATCTTGAACTGGACACTGAAAAAGAAGTCGTGATCTATAATGCGACAGTTGTCAAATAAAATTTACAATTTGTTAACATTTTATTCACATCTATCCGATATACTTAGCATACAAACTAACGGAGGTAGAAGTGAGAATAACATCACATGTAAAAGTAGCATCTTTTTTATTAGACAGAATTGACACTTCAGATGATTTAAAAGTTAACAAATATGTTTTTAAAATAGGAGCCATAATTCCTGATGTGAGCCCTGTATACAGGTTCATGACACATCATTTTAAAAATAAGCACAAGAAAGTTGAAAAACTGAAAAACAAAATTGAAAAGACAAACAGCAGCATAAGCCTTGCATATTCCTTAGGGAAAATGACACATTTCATTGCTGATTCATTCTGCTATGTGCATAACATCAAGTTAGTGGAAAATGCTTTTCTTCATAAGAAATATGAAAAGAAATTATCAAAGCAATTGAAAACCAGTCTGAAAAACGGTGGTTCCTCACCTAATTGCTCCTATTACTATAACGGCAGGTTATCAAGCTTTCTTACCTATTTTTCTGAAGAATATCTTAAGCAGCATAATCCTGATATTTTATCAAATGATAATTTCAATAATGATCTTTCATATATTCTTCAGATTAACTTCGCTGTCATTCAGGGAATGATAAGACAGTTTGAAGAAAGAGCAGCAGTGCTGCAGCCGATTTTTACTGAAACCTATGCTTAGAAAATGATTCTTCAATAAATAAACCACCGGGACTGACGAACAATCCTGGTGGTTATATCATTGATCAGTTATTTAAGATTAATCTGTTATCATAATTCTGCTGTCTTTAGAAGTGCTGTCGACTGTGAAAATGATGAAACTGTTTTCATAGGATGAAGCCGCCAGCAGATTATCAACAAAGACTTTTCTGTCTTTCTCTGAATATACATGAACTTCATACCATCTCTTTTCAACCATCTTGTCATGGGAACCGGTTCTTTTTGAAATATGCAGGTTGATGTCATGATCCTGCTGACAGGTAATCAGACTTTCACATCTTTTATTCTCTTTATACTCCAGTGAAATGCCATCATCTTCATAAAGTGTGAATTCACTGCTCTGAGCAGGATAAATTTCAAGTTTTATGGTGTCGATGATTTTTTCCCCCACAAAATCCATATCCGGCCAATAGGGGATAATGGCACCAGCTTTGACAAACAATCCTCCGCCTTTGTTCTCTGGTATCTCAAGTTTACCTTCAAAAGGACCGGTGAACTGCTTTTTGGAGTAGTAATCTATCCATTTTCCTTCCGGCAGATAGATATCTTCAGAAAAACATGAAACCAGAAAGGAATCACCGAACATATATTGCGTTTTAATATCGTCTACTTTAGTATCCTGAGGGTAGATGAAAGGAAGAGGTCTCATGACCGGTGTCCCATACAGATAAGCCTGGTAAGCAGAGGAATAAATATAGGGTATCAGTGAATATCTTAATTTAGCATAATCCTTGTATATCTGTTTAAGTGGCTTCTGAAGTAACCAGGGTTGTCTCCAGTAAGCCCATGAACATAATTGTGACCAGGTTTGGAAAAAGCCGAAATGAATGCCTTCCTTAGTGAATACATGCATATCGCAGCTTGTATTAGTATGTCCTGAAAAAGCATGGTTAAGCATGGAAGCAAGCGGCTTTGGACCTCCGCCGGTATCTCCCGCCCAGGTCGCAGCATATTTCTGAATACCTGCAAAACCTCCGGAGGAGTAGATCATCGATCTTGTTCCGGTATGGTCTTCATATCCCTTTGACATCTGTTTATTCAACAGAAGGGGATAGAGATTATGCATTTCATCATCATTCATCCCGTTTCCATATAATCGGTCAGGGTGTTCATTGACCTGCCAGGCGCCATCCATCTTGAATGCTTTGGCTCCATAATCAGTGAATTTTTTAAGATGCTCAAACCAGGCCTGATCTTTGATGATTGTCTTATCCATTAAAATGGGATCATGACCGATATTCATATCTTGTTCAAAATCATCCATTGAAGGCATGTGGTCATCAGTCAACTTTGATTTTATCTGGTCCTTTTTAATAATGGCATTTCTTTCTTCTTCATAACTTAAGTCATAATCACAGCAAAGCCATAAACTCAGCTTAAAGCCCAGCCTGTCAATGGCACCGAAAAAAGTCTGCTCCAGTCCCTCTTTATTGAGACACCATGAAGGCATATCGAATCTGGTTTCATCAAATTTCTTATTAATGGTATTGTCATAATATACACTCATCCATTTGGGTTCAAGTCCTATCACATCACATGGAATTTCCTCTCTTCTGAAATTAAGCATATCTTCCACCATGTCTCTTGCACTGTTTTCCATGTTGCACACAAAAGTCAACCCATATGCAAACTGAGGGAGAAGACTTGGCTTCCCGGCAAAATCTCCATAAGCCATCAGCACGTTACTGTATGAGTTCCCGACAAAGAAAACAAGGTCAAGTTCACCCTTTTCAGACCATATCCGGACATTGTCATTATCATTTTTACAGACATCAAAAATCTGCCGATAGGTGGTATTTGAATAAACACCATAATTTTTAGAAGAGATGAGAAAAGGGACAGGGACATAGCTTTTCACATTTCTGACCCAGATGTCGGCGATGGTACCTCGTTTTTGAAGACATTCACGAGTGGTGTCTCCAAGACCATAATATTTTTCATCAGAATCAGCTGACAGATTAACAGAAAATCCCTTTTTTTCTGATTTATATATATTTCTCAAGATTACTCTCTCACTGTTTTCTTTATTATCCAGTGTTGCAGAAAACTGTAAGGTATCAAACAGGAAGCTCATAGACTCACTTTCGTAAATCCAGGATTCACCTGACTGAATAAAATCAGCATCATCAAGCTCACTTACATTAAACACATCATAACGAACAGGACCGGTTGTTTCACTGAAATCACGATTGTTTTTAACCCGTATTCTGACTGATTTTTCAGATAATACAGACAGACTGACAAATTTATTGTTACATTCAATTATTTTCATTATTTTACCCGCCTTATACAATATATGATGATTATATCAAAAGTATAATCATTTAACAGCAGTATATTTAAACATAGTCTTTTCAGTAAAGTGAAATATTTAAAGTCAGATGTGGTGTATCAATGGTATAATTTACATAAAACAACAGGAGTGCGCCAGTTCGGTGCGTAGAATATAGTCGGGTGGAAGTCCCGACCTGATAAAGTTTAGCAAACAGTCAGTATCAAGCCT
>JAFGUQ010000070.1 GCA_016938455.1 Clostridia bacterium | reverse complement strand
TATTCTGTCTTTCAAGAAGTAAAAATGAAAGGCTGATTGAAAAAGCGAAAGACCATCAATGCCAGCTTGAATACTTCGAATATGACTTAAATGACATCAGCGGTATTGATGAAATAATGGAGACAATCTTTCATCATATGACTTTTTCAAAGGCGGATAGAATCTGTCTGATCAATAATGCAGGGATGCTTGATCCTGTCAAACCGGTAGGGAAAGGTCAAAGTGAACGGATTATTGTCAATATCAATGTCAATGCGATTGCTCCTATGCTGCTTACCTCACAGTTTATTACTCATACCGAAAACCTGTCCTGTCAGAAAACTGTTATCAATATTTCTTCTGGAGCGGGATCGAAACCTTTCTTTGGATGGTCTTGTTACTGCAGTGCAAAAGCTGCCATGGACATGTTTACCAGATGCGCAGGATTAGAACAGCAGAATCATGAAAATCCTGTCAGGGTGATTTCGTTTTCTCCTGGTATTATTGATACCGACATGCAGGCACAGATCAGGAATTCCAGCCAGGAAGATTTCATTCAAGTTGAGAATTTCAAGAAATACAAGCAAGACGGGGCACTTAGAGAAGCCTCGCTGGTAGCTATGAAGGTTATTGAAACCGTTAATAGCCCGGATATTGAAAACGGCAGCATGGTGAACATAAGGGACCTGTTCCAGTGATCAAGGAGGCATTATGGAAATGATTTTTAAAAAATGTGAACTTAACCAGATAGAAGGATTAATGACCGGTTATGTGAAAAGCCTAAGCTCCCCTGTTGAATCATACCTTGAGGAGCATATTAAATCGTCAGATCATTATGTCATTATAGTTGGTGAAAAAGAAATCGGTTACTTTTCTATTTACAAAAAAGAGATGCTCACACAATTTTATATCACTAAGCAATATAGACATCTGGCTCAGGAAATATTTCAAAGTGTCAAAAAAACAGAAACCGTACTTTTTTCTTATGTCCCTACATGTGATGAATTCTTTTTGTCACATGCGTTAGACTGTCATAGCAGAGTTGAAAGACAAGCCTATTTTTTCAGTGACTCAAAGAGAACGATCAGTCGGGATAAGATACTGGATAAATTTTCATTGCGGACCGCCACAGACAAGGACATAAAAGAAAT
Organism: Clostridia bacterium; assembly: GCA_016938455.1. Lineage (GTDB taxonomy): Bacteria > Bacillota > Clostridia > DUPQ01 > DUPQ01 > JAFGUQ01. The sequence goes on along the minus strand of JAFGUQ010000070.1, from coordinate 5,303 downwards.
TATAGAGACAAGCGGTGAGTTTTTTGATAAAATTGAGGAGAGAGTAGCTCGTGATGAAATATTCATCGCACTTCTGAAAGGGAAAACTGCCGGTTTTGGTATTATTGAAAAAGGGACAATCATGAAAGGTTTCGTCAGTATTGGAATGTTCGTGATTCCTTCTTATCGAGAACAGGGAGTCGGGAGAAATATTCTGCTGGGGCTTAAGAAATTTGCTTATGAAAATGAGCTGAAACCCGTAGCCGGGTGCTGGTATTACAATCATAACTCGAAGAAATCACTGGAAAGTGCCGGTATGTACGCTTCTTGCAGATTATTGAAAATATATTTTTAATAAAGATGAAAAGAGGAATTAGGAATGAGAAAATTAGTCAAAGCGACTTTTAAAGTCACAGCAGTCATTTTTATGGCAAAGTGTCTGTTCAGTCTGCAGTATCTGTTCTATATGGATCAGTTCGGAAGCTATAATGTTATGCAGGTGGTTCTGCCATTTTTTATCTGGCTTATTCTTGGAGTGGTGTTTTTTATAGCGGCAGCACCATTGTCTGCTTTGATCATTAAAAATGAAAATGATGAATCTGCTATTACATTAAACAATGAGACTATCCTCAAAACAGCTTTTGTCATCATAGGGATGGTTCTTATCGTCAATGCTGTTCCAAATGGTATCAGTGAGATTATTAGTTTAGGCAGTGTGCAGGGAATTCCAAGAGCAGCGGGATCTGCTTATCCTGAACTGATTGGGAATGTGGTCAGATTAGTAATTGGTATTTTAATGATTGTATTCTCCAGCCCTTTATATTCCATCATAAAAAAAACTGGGAAATTTGAGTGATTCAAAAGGAGAACCATGTTTGTTCCGTTCGATGAAAGCATATTAAAAATGAAAGAGTTCATGAAAGATGAAGTGGCTTTCAGTGTGTTTTACAGGATTATTGATGGAGAATTGGATACTGCATTAATGAGCTCAGAAAAAGATATGATCGCACTAAATAATGCCAACCGCTCATTATGGTTATGGGTGAGCAGACAGCTTGAGGAAGAGACTTTAAAACTAAAAACTGATATGCTTGCAAGAGAACTGGAATTTAAAAAGATACCTGGAGTGACATCATTCAAAGGAACAGCCCTTTTGTTTGCAAAGACATACTCAGCACTTCTCGGTATCAGCTACAAGCTCGATATGGATATGAAAGCATTTTTTTGCCCGAAGATATCTTTACCTGCCAGAAGAAGCGGGAATCTCATTAAAGCAACCATGGAACACCTTGATATTGTTGCTGATTTTACAGCAGGATTCTTACGTGATGGGCTTCACGATGAGGTGACTGCAGAAAGCCAGAGAATTCCTGCAGCAAAACTGATCAACGGGGGGAATCTGTATCTTCATGAAGCAGATGGCAAGATTGTCACCATGGCAAATATAGCTCATAGAGCTTCAGGATATGCAAGGATTAACAGTGTCTACACTTCTCCTGAAGAAAGAAATAAGGGGTATGCAGGAATGCTGGTGACATCTCTGTGTGAGGAGATTTTCAATGAAGGACTCATACCTGTACTATTCACCGATTCTTCAAATCCTGCATCTAACAAGGTGTATCAGAGAATAGGATTTGTGGATTGCGGTGAAATTGAGCAGTATTCATTCATATATTGAAACATGAAGTATCAACTTAGTAAGAAGGTGGAAAATGAGACAGAAAGAAAAAACATTCGAAAAGGAAATCGTAAAAAAAATCAACATGGAGTATCTTTTGTATTTACCGAAAGATTATCAGGAAAGCAAAAAATGGCCGCTGGTTCTCTTTCTGCATGGAGCAGGAGAACGAGGTCATGATCTTAGACTTTTAAAGAGGCATGGTATTCCCAAGCTCATTGAGGAAGGTGCCAACTTTCCTTTCATTGCAGTTTCTCCGCAATGCCCTGCGGATTTCTGGTGGAATGAATTGTTTGAAGAATTGTCATTGCTGATCGATGAAATGAAAAACGACTATTCGATAGATGACACCAGAATATATCTGACAGGACTTAGCATGGGGGGTTATGGTACATGGGATTTTGCAATCAGAAGACCTGACTTGTTTGCTGCCATTGCGCCGGTCTGCGGCGGAGCGATGAGCAGACGAATGGTCATGAAACTGAAAAACATTCCGGTATGGGCTTTTCATGGTGCCAAAGACAATATTGTCCTTCCAAGCGAAACCACAGACCTTGTGGAAGTACTGAAGAAAAACGGCGGAAATGTGAAAGTTACCATTTATCCTGATATGGAACATGATTCGCATGTAGCCGCATATAATGATCCTATGTTATATGAGTGGCTCCTTGAACAGAGAAAACCCGTCTGATCAACTGATTTTTTCAGTGCTTTTAACTGAACCGTCAGGATTATAGTATGTCCTGGTGTTTCCTGCTTCTTGCCATATCTTAACATCGTTTTCGTAAAGGTATTTTTCAACATATCCTTCGTTGTTGTAACCGTAATACCATATTCCTGTTTTCTTTCCTTCTGAATACTGACCGATGGTATGGATTGAATTGTATGTCTGACTACCAGTCGCATATAAATGGTATATGCCGTCTGTAACTCCTTCTTTATATCCGATTTCACTGACAGGGGTTCCATCTTCAAGAAATCTGAGCCATACTCCATCTGCCTTGTCATTGCGATAGGCTCCTGACAGATCGATTTGCCCGTTTTCATATTTCTTTATTATCTCGCCGTTCTTCATGCCATCTTCATAAGTTGTCAGCTCTTTCAGATTACCGCTTTCATAGTATGTTTCCGATTTACCATGGAAGACACCTTCTCTGTATTCTATTCGATAAGACGTGTTTCCGTTTTCATAATATGAAATCTGAATGCCGTCCGATTTCCCGTTTCTTTTATGGAAAATGAAATGAATGGACCCGTCGTCATAATATGTCATGATCTCTGAGACCACATTTTCGCCGACATACTCGTTATGGGTTTCCTCTGTCAGAATATCATTTCTGTATTTATATGAATCGAGTACTTTTCCCAAAGTAAAATATGTCACATCCACTGATGAGGTTTCGCTATGAACATCAACCATAAGACCATCAGATAAATTGTTCTCTGTTGAACCTGCATAATCGAGCACGGGGACAGTATCTGACTCTGACAGATAATCATATCTCAGGTAGGAACGCCTTTTACTCTCTTCATCGATGGAGACAAATGAATAAAAAACACTGCTTTCATAAGTACCTTTTCGATAAATGGTGATGACCGGTGAGGAATTTCCTGAAACATAGTAATTGTATTCAAGCGTATTCCCCATGACAGTAAGTTTCCATCCTGCTTTCCCGCTGTCGTCATAATAAGTGATGTTGCTGATGTTTCCGCTGCTGTCTCTTGATTCTTCTTTTCTCAAGGATGAATAATCAAGCGTGTCAATCCATCCGAAAACCATTTCAAGTATTTTTTCATTGCTTTCGCTTGGGCTTATGCTTTTCAGAAGTTCATATGATGCGACAATGTGAGTCATGTCACCGATGAAAACCTCTTCTGACGGAACAGGTGTGGATATCACTGATGGTGATGGAGATAAAGCTGATGCAGGTAGTACGCTTTTCGTGGGAGATGGGTTGTTGACAACCTCTTCTGACAGATTGTCCTCTTTTATGTCAATGCCCATCGCATTCAGAAGACTGATCAGGTCATCTTTATCAAAGTTCATGTCTTCGGCATGACTGCCATTAACAATCCAGTTGTTGTAAATTTCAATCAGTTCGCTTGCGCTGCTGTTAAGGAACCTGTCGACAAATTCATCTTTTTTGCCTCCTAGCAGGGAAGTCAGCTCATTTTCAATCAGATTTCTGATGTTCTCTTTTTGTTCATCGGAAATGTCCTTTTTAATATTTGAAATCCTATCTGCCAGTAATTTCACGATTTCAGCGTACTGTGAGCTGATTGTCCAGTTCAATGATGAAATCTCGGTTTGAGCACCGAATATCACCAGCTGGTTCAGCTTGCTGTTATCTATTGTCAGTTTGACAGGATTACTCATCTCAGATACTTCGGCTGAGTCTGGAGCAGATGAGGGCTGCTCAACTGATTCAGGAACACCATAATTTTCATTTTTATCATATTTCTCATCATCAGTTAAAGAAACCGCATCTAATGTGGACACCCCGGTACCTAAAAAAGACACCTCATTGTCAGCAGCCTCCACGGTTCTAAAAAGCAGGTTGGTTTCACTGCTTTTCGGAGGATTCTTCAATGTAGCCGGAGGTACCATGCCTGTTGAGACTTCTTTCAAGATAGCTTCAATCATGCTTAACTCATCATTTACCTGATCAGACTGCTTCTGGTTTTTAAGATTGTCGATGGTTGTTTTAGCTTCAGACAGAAAATAGCCTGATGCATAATAGTCAGCTGAGATGATATATGAGTTCATCATGGCAGCTTTTTCGTACTCAAACAGCATTTTGTTCAGACTGGTCTTAATCCTGTTTTTATAGGTGGACTCGCTTGAAGATATGACTTTACCAGCTTGTCTGCTGCTGGTCGGCTGAAGGAGAGTCGCTGTAGCTGCGGTGTTTAGCATCAGCCACTCCAGATAATCTTTCTGCATAGTCACAAGTTCACAGACAGAATGAAGCAGATAGGTGTTGATCGCTGATTTGACAGCTGCTTCTTTCGGTTTCATGCCAAGGTATGCCTTTACTTCATTTTTCTTGCTGTCGATGATGATTTTATAGGCGAACATCTGGTCAGTCAGTTCTTTCACAGATGATGAAACTCCGTTATCGTCAATTTTGTCTATATATGATAAAAGATTGTTTTCATAGGAAATTAGACCCTTTGACACATCAAAGGAATATGCTGCAGTCTTCTTGATTGAATCAATCAGCGTACCGATTGCTTTGATTCTTTCTTTGTGAAAGGCGGTTTCCTCGCTGTTTCCTTTATACATTGATGTATAAAGGTAACCTCCCTGAATCTGATTGATCAGATTCTCACTGATGGGAACTTGTGAAAAGACACATCCGCTTGATATGGAAATGATCATGACAGCTAACAAGACGACAGAAAACACTTTTTTCATACTGCTCTCCTTAATATGATAAAGATACCTGCTTTGATGATATGGCTGTTCTGAAGTTCTGGTATGCTCATATTATATCAAATATATTCAAGTTCATAAAGCAGAATAGAAACATGAGAACATATGATATAATCAGTGTTGTAAGGAGTGCGCCAGTTCGGTGCGTAGAATATAGTCGGGTGGAAGTCCCGACCTGATAAAGTTTAGCAAACAGTCAGTATCAAGCCT
>JAFGUQ010000069.1 GCA_016938455.1 Clostridia bacterium | reverse complement strand
ATCAACAATTGCGAACGGGACATGAAGCATTTTTGCGACTGTTCTTGCAAGCAGTGTCTTTCCTGTACCCGTTTCCCCGACAAGTATTATGTTTGATTTTTCAATCTCAACATCATCATCATCGGGTTTCTGCATCAGTCTTTTATAATGATTATAAACTGCCACGGAAATTACCTTCTTGGCCATTTCCTGACCGATGACATACTGATCGAGGAAATGTTTTATTTCGGAAGGTTTAAGAAGATTGATAGTATCGAACCTGACACTCTTTTTGGTGCCAAGCTCCTCAGTCATTATGCTGTATGCCTGTTCTATACAGTGATCGCAAATATGACCCTGGAGCCCTGCAATAAGAATGTTGGCCTCTTTTTTTGTCCGGCCACAGAATGAACATTTATCCATCTTTTCTATCGTTCGGTTTTCTGGAGGATCTCATCGATCATTCCATATTCTTTTGCTTCAACTGAAGTCATCCAGTGATCCCTGTCGGAATCCTTTTCTACTTTTTCCACAGGATTGCCTGAATGCAGTGCAAGAATTTCATAAAGCTCTTTCTTTATCTTAAGGATCTCACGTGCCTGTATTTCAATATCGGATGCCTGTCCTTCAAAACCTCCCATAGGTTGATGGATCATAATCCTCGAGTGTTTAAGGGCAGATCTCTTCCCTTTTGTTCCGGCTGTAAGCAGTATTGCTCCCATCGAGGCTGCCATTCCGGTACATATTGTTGCAATATCGGCTGTAATATATTGCATGGTGTCATATATCCCCAATCCTGCATGCACGCTTCCTCCGGGAGTGTTGAAATAGATCTGGATATCTTTCCCGGGATCAGAAGAATCAAGATAGAGTAACTGAGCCTGTATTATATTTGCAACATAATCATCAATAGGCAGGCCGAGAAATATTATACGGTCCATCATCAGACGGGAAAAAACATCCATGGATGCAACATTCAGCTGCCTTTCTTCAATAATGGTGGGTGATATATAATTATCCATTATTGAGGTATATCTGTGAAGAAACAGGCTGCTCAGACCATGCCTGCTTCTCGCATATTTTTTAAAATCATCGCTGTTGTTCATTACAATTTTTTTAAATGGGAATATAAAGATACGAAGATTAATTTTATTGTGACACGAATTTAATTCTCAAACAGCTTATTGAAATCCTCAACGCTTATTTCCTTATTCTCAATTTTTACCATCTCCCTTAGTAATTCAAGTACCTTTTCTTCAAGAATTTTATCAGCTATTCTCTTTGCATCATCCTCTCTTTTCAGAGTTTCCTTTGCATAATTGGTTATCTGTTCGTCGGTTGCATAATATAGGCCATATTGATTAAACTGATACCTGGTTATGTTCTCAGCCTCATTTAACAGTTCTTCTTCAATGATTTTTATCTCATTATCCTTTGCGATCCTGTTTTTGATAAGCTGCCATTTAAGATCCTTTCTGAAAGTATCAAAATCCTTTTCTATCTGTTCGGGAGTCGATTTATCATCTACTTTCAAAAGCCATTTTTTAAGGAATTCTTCAGGAAGAGGGAATTCCGTCTTTTCAATTGTAAGATCACGGATATCCTGCATAAGTTTATGATTGGTTTCATGAGAAAGGCTTGCAGCTATCTCATCTTCAATCTTCTTCATGAATTCCTCATGGGTTGAGACAACTCCTTCCCCATATATTTTATCATAAAGTTCAGGCCCGGTTTCTGCAGGATAGAACCTTGTGATCTCTTTTATGGTAAACCTGAAAACACCATCAATATTTTCAACTCCGGCACTCTCCTTTTTAAGCAATCCGGCTATTTCGTTATTATTCGGAAATGCTTTTCTGATGTTGAAATCAACAGTATCATTGTCCTTCTTTCCTGTAAATGAATTCTTAATCTCATCATCTTTAATTATATCAATGGCCAGGGTTGTTTCTTCGGCACTGATGCCATCAGGAATTATATTTCCATTTTCATCGACAGCTTCGATCCGGCCTTTGAGCATATCTTTCTCCCCGCTTATGTCTTCTTTTCTGAAATCACCATAACGCCGCGTATAATTGCTGACAAAATCATTTTTCATTTTATCGTCAATAATGATATCGTGTAAGGTGACTTTATTTATTTTGCTGATGTTCAGTTCAAAAGATGGAGCCAGGCCCAGTTCAAATGAAAATGTGAAATCATCATTTTTTTCTATATCAATTGTTTCATTTTCATCGATAAAGGGAAGGGGATCACCGAGGATTTCAATTTTTTCATCGACCAGGTATTTATGAACATTTTCAGATACCATTTTATTAATTTCATCCAGCTTTACGGCGGTTCCGTACATTTTTCTGATTATGCCTATAGGTACCATACCGGGTCTGAAGCCTTTGATATTTGCTTTTTTACGATAATCTTTCAAAACT
>JAFGUQ010000068.1 GCA_016938455.1 Clostridia bacterium | reverse complement strand
TCTTATGCCTTTAAATTGACAGACTGTCTAGCAAAGAAGGGACAACAGACAACAGCATCTTCTGGACATTATGAACCGGCATTAACAGCAGATACCTGCAAACCCGTATAGCACATATATAAACACAGCTCACCTTACCTCAATACATTGTCCACAGCACAGTGTTATGCATATACCGCAGCCATCACATTTTCCGTGGTCAACTTCCATACGCGAGCCAATCGGTTCATCGTTATCTTGGACCCACGAAATAGCATTCTTCGGGCAATCCTTCAATGGTTTACAAATACGATTATCAGATGCACATTTTTTTTTATCGATATATGCTTTCACTTCTCTATCCTCTCACTTTTTGCAGTATTTTAACAACTTCTTCTGATTTCAAGACTTTACCATAGGAAACCACTTTCCCATCAATGACAAGAGCGGGAGTTGTCATCACACCATAGGCCGCAATCGCTGCAAAATCAGTCACATGGTCAATGGTGGTGTCCATGCAAAGTTGTTCCAGTGCCTGTTTTGTGGCTGCTTCCAGTGCATTGCACTTAGCGCATCCGCTGCCTAGCACCTTCACACCGGCGCCTTCTGTCTTTTCGTTTTCCGCTTTTTCCATGCTCTTTGGATTGCAGTTTCCTCCGCAATCACATGGTACTTTTTCCTCTTTGTTTTTCTTTTTGAATAATCCCATGATATATTTCTCCTTCTTAATGATTAAAATCCGAGATAGAACATGTAGAGTCCGATGAATAATATCATGAATCCCATGACTATCTTTATTGCAATACTTGCTTTTCCGTATTTGTCACTGGAAGACAAAGTCTTCACAAACCCGATCGATGTCCCTGCCACAACGGCGAGTATGCCATGTCCTGTTGAATACAGCAACAGCAGCAGTATGCCCCAGAGGATGCTTCCTTTTCCTGCAACGATGGCAAGCAGTGCAATCAGGACAGGTGTTGAACAAGGTGACGAGAAGATGCCGCCTAAAATACCTGCTATGAACGCCCCTGCATACCCTTTTCTGGTGTTCTTTGATATGAGATAACTGGATGGAATGATTTCAAAAATGCCCCAGGTCTGCAGTGCCATCAGCACCATAAGAACACCTAGAACGATATACCACCATGAAGCGGTTGTACCCATCAGTCGACCGGCAAGCGATGCGATCACACCAAGTACAGTAAAGGTCACCGCGGCTCCTCCTGCAAAGGTGACCGATAACCGGAAAGCCCTTCTGGCGTCGTGCTGCCCAGTACCGCCCACATATCCAACTACCAGCGGTATGCTGGATAAAGAGCAGGGTGTTAGTGAAGTAAGTACCCCTGCAAGAAGTGCGAGCAAAGGGGCCAGCCAGCCGTTTTCTGTTATCAGCAAAGATAAACTCTCCAGAATTTCTGTCACTCAGACACCCCCATATTAGTGAGGATATGTCTCATTTCCTCTTCAGTCAATCTACCTCGATGAACCGTTAAAGCGTGTTCCCCTGTTTCGTTATAGGTATATAGGTCAAATGCTTGTTCCAGGTTTTCTCCTGGTACATAAGGGGTACCGTCAGCACTGTAAAATATCTGAGTAGGTATGACCTGAACAGGAAAATACTGTAAAACTTCTCCGTTTTTCTCTACATCTATAAATTTGATGATGGCTTTACCCTGCATCTCTGCATTCAATTTTTTCAGCACAGGTGCCATCTCTCTGCATGGCTGGCAGGAATCTGATCCGAAATCGATGATGATGGGCAGGTTATATGCTTTTAAGGCATCAAGATCAATTGATGCTGCTTCAAGCACAAAATCGGCTATATATTCATTTGAGTCATCAGTTAATTCAGGTGCTGAATAAGTTTTCAACACCCATATGATGAAAACCGCCACCACAATCAGAATCGGAACCAGTATTCTTAACAAAAGTTTTTTCTTATCCTCTTTCGTGTTTTCCATCAGCAGCAGTCACCTTTACACGAACAGTCAGATCTGTTTTTTCCATCAAAGAATTCCTTCAGGTTTTCAGGCAGTACATACTCCTGACAGGAACAGAAGACATCAGCAGACCCGAAAATCATATTAAGGATGTCTTTGGCAAGCATTTCTTTCGGAGGTATCTCGTATGTTTTTTCATCATACTCAAACACCCTGCAGTCCACATCAGTCTGACTGATTTCACTGCAGCAGCCGCAGTTGTTTTCTGATACTGACTGACAGATATCCCTGCCGTTCACACGGATGGTAGGAGAGGAAAGAAACTTGTATTGTTCTGCGATAGCAGCTGTCTTCATCTCTGTTTTGTTGTATACCACTTTATAACCGACCATGCTGATGGCCGGGGTAAGAGTCATCATCACCTCATCAAGGACCTGGTCTGTCCCTATGCAGCGTTCACATGTCTCTAGATCAAGATAAAGATAATCGATGACAATCATCTTTTCCATATCTTTACACCCGCAGGCACCATCCTCTTCCTCTTGAGGGGCTCTGTTCGGCGGTGTCCATTCTGTGTCTTCACCCACATAGGTAATGGCTCCGGCCGGACAACGGTTGCCGCAGCCATGACAATGGTCAACGCACGATTCCGGTCGTCTGACCACCGGGGATGGTGCTTTTGCTTTGTCATAGACCTCGTGCGGACATTTCGCCACACAGAGACCGCATTCTGTACAAATGGTGTAGTCAATCATGGGATACCATGTCTTAGCCATAATTTTTTTCCTCCTATATGATCAACGTCTGAATAGCGTTGAATAAATACCCGACTATTATTATGCCTATGGCACAAATGGCTATGAAAACAGCCAGCAGTTTCGGTTTGATGGCTTTACGCAGCATAATCATGGAAGGCAGTGATAAGGTGGTCACCGCCATCATGAAGGATAATATGACACCTAGCTGTGCCCCTTTGGCATACAGTGCTTCCGCAATGGGAATGGTACCGAAAATATCAGCATACATTGGCACACCGATCAGTGTCGCTAATATGACACCGAAAGGATTTTTACTTCCGAGTGCTGTAGCAACCCATTCTTCAGGAATCCAGTTATGAATGACAGCACCGATACCTACACCGATTAAAATATATGGGAATACTTTTTTAAAGGTTGACTGCATCTGTTCTTTGGCATAGACCAGCCTGTCTTTTCTTGTCAGGTCAGGTGATTCAATATCCACGCTGCCTGCCGCAAGGATAAATTTCTCCACATGCTTTTCCATTTTAAGTTTTTCGATCAGGGTACCACCAAGAACAGCGATCATCAGACCAACGAGCACATAGACGACAGCCACCTTTGCACCGAATATGCTCATCAGCAGCACAAGGGATCCCAGATCAACCATAGGTGATGAGATTAAAAACGAAAAAGTGACACCCAGCGGAAGACCTGCCGATGTGAAACCTATGAATAACGGTATGGATGAACATGAACAGAACGGTGTCACAGTTCCAAGCAGTGCCGCTACTATATTAGCTCCGATGCCATGAAAACGGCTTAATATTTTCTTGCTGCGTTCAGGTGGAAAATAGCTTTGAATATAGCTGATCAGGAATATGAGAAAACATAAGAGAATTGTAATCTTGATCACATCATACAGAAAAAACTGTAAGCTTCCGATCCAGCGGTTAAGTGTGTCAAAGCCTAACGCCTGAAGACCGCTTCCAATCAATTCATTCAGCCATTTCATACCAAGTATCTGATTCTGGAAAAAATCCCAGATTGCTTTTAATGTCTGCATTCTATGTTGAACCTCTCTTTCATAAATGACATACTATTTACAGCAGTCGACATTTGCCATTGCTGTCACCGGTGTTGTCAGCATGTCAAGAAGTTCCAAAGCATGAATGCTTCCTTCTTTACTAATGGTATAGTGTGTCCATTTACCCTCCTGGCGACTCTCGACAATACCTGATTCAACCAGAATTTTCATATGATATGACAGAGACGATTGTCCTATGTCAAGATTATCTAATAATTTGCATGCGCATTTTTCTCCATCACGGAGCAGTTCAAGTATATATAGACGTTTTTCATCACAAAAGGCTTTAAACACTTTTGCACAATATTCGTTTGTCATTTCCATTTTGTCACCTCAACCAGTTTCTCATATCAAATTTATTCGATATGTACAAGTATATGTGTCAAATCAAGTTTTGTCAATATGAAAAACTAAAAATAAACAGCACTTAAAAGTCTGATTTATTGAAAATCACCTGAGGTTTCTCTTTCAGGTGCATGAGTGAGAGATGAATACGGTTTTCTCATGAAGAAAAGCACCTTGTTCACCATACAGTTAAAAAGATATGCTAAATTAATGCTTAGTTCAGCATTTTCAATTATAAAGTAATGACTTTATCTGCCCATTCAACCATGTCGACACAGTCATTCATAGTAGATATAGGACATGCTGCCGTTCCATCTAAATTTCTTGACTGCAGGCATGTTCCACATGCGAGAATTTTCCCGCCTGCCTCGTGGAATGCTTTTATCTGGCTAGAAATGTCGAAATGCTCATCTGCTATGTTTTCAATCACTACCCCTTCACCCATGAGAAACACTTTTACTTCGTGACCTCTCTTTTTAGCTGTAACAGCCAACCTCATCGCATTCCATGCTTTTTCATATTCTTTTGTTTCAATGATTATACCTATTCTCATTTCGGTTCCTTTCATCTGCTTTTCATGACAGAATATTGTTCAGTTTCTCAATAACAACGTTCACTTCCTCTTTGGTACTATATCTTCCAAGGCTGAATCGCACCGCTCCTCGACCGATGTCATCAGTCACTCCCATTGCCTTAAGCACAGGAGAAATACTCGTGAATCCGGAATGGCATGCAGAACCTGTGGATGCAGCCACTCCACGCAGACCACTTAATATTTCATGACCGTTATATCCTATGAAGCTCACATTCAACGTATTCGGTAACCTGTTTTCCGGATGCCCATTCAGATGAATTATAGCACCGAATCGCTCAATCAGTCTGTGATGGAAATATTTAGTTAATTCCCTCATGTCAGAACTTTTCACAGCCTCCATTGACATTTCGCATGCTTTCCCCAGCGCTACATCAAAAATGACATTTTCTGTTCCTGCTCTCCAACCGCTTTCATGCCCTGCACCATGTACAAGCGGTTCAATGGCTATACCGTTTCTAATATACAGCGCACCGATTCCTTTAGGTGCATACATCTTATGACCGGCAATCGTCAAAAAGTCCACTCCGATATCTGATAAGTCAATCGCCACTTTCCCGACAGACTGAGAAGCATCTGTATGGAACAAAATTTCATGAGCTTTTGCTATCTGTGAAATTTCTTTTATTGGTTGCAGTGTCCCTGTTTCATTATTTGAATGCATGATCGTAATCAGAATTGTCTTGCCTGTTATTGCTTTTTCAACATCTGAAGGATTCACAACACCATATTGATCAACCGGCAGATAGCTGATTTCATAACCAGATTTTTCAAGATATCTGCATGGGTTGATTACTGAAGGATGTTCTGTCTGAGAGGTTATGATATGGTTTCCGCTTTTTCTGTAAGCATAAGATACTCCTTTTATAACCATATTATTCGATTCGCTCCCGCCGCTTGTAAAAACAATTTCTTCTTTGAAACAGTTTAATAGTTTGGCGACTTGTTCTCTGGCTTTTTCAACAGCTTCCTTTGCAGCATAACCTAATTCATGATCGCTTGACGGATTCCCGAAATGGCCATGCAGATACGGTATCATTGCATCGGCTACTTCATTAGCAATTGGGGTTGTCGCATTATTATCAAAATATATCATAAGATCCTCCTAATAAATAATGTTTTATATGCAATGAATGGTTTTCATTGTTCACTCTTTTTCACTTCATTAATGATTTGATTTTGCCAAACTGCTTTTCCATTTGTTCGACCATGGCTTCTCTCATGATCATACAGGCCTGGAGCGTTTTCGGATTATCAAGTGAATAATACATCTTGGTTCCTTCTCGTCTGACCACAACAATACCTTTTTCACGCATGACAGCCAAGTGTTGTGATATGTTAGGTACTTTCACCTCCATCGAAGAAGCAATCTCATCAACACACATTTCATTTTCACCTAAAAGAAAAAGGATTTCTATTCTCTTAGGATTAGACATGAATTTGCAGAATTCTGCATGAAGTTTAAAGAGTTCTTTATCACTTTTCATTTTAATATGCTCCTTTTCATATTTGCGAAAGTTTGCAAATATTCTATTCACCAATTTTACCTTATGAAAGCTCTCTGAGTCAACAACATATTCAAAGTAGATGTTAACCCCCTATTGAATATTTATTGAATACTTCACTTGTTCTCTTATCAGTAAAATAAACATAACATCCCTTCTGGCCCCTTGTTAACAACGTCCTATATGTATTCTTTATAATCTCATCAGCAATTCTTAGTGCTTTTTCAGGATCTTTTTTATATAACCCTTTTATCCCTTTTAGTGACTGATCTGTATTAGCTCTTTTAGTGAAGTCAGTTACTATATGACCATCTTCATATCTTAAGTCATCACCTATGATGACACCTACATAATCAAACTCCAGTCCTTGAGAAGTATGTATACAACCTATCTGATTGACAGAATCAGCATCAATGGCAAATGTCCCTGTATTACCTAAGTTCCAGCTCATACTGAAGTCATATTCAGGGAATTCAATGTCATAGACATCAGTTCTGTTCTTTCCTTCACTGATCCAGTCCCAGCAGTATCCGGCTAGCAGTCTTGATTTATTGGAAACCTTGTTCTTTTCAATAATGGCATCTCTTAAATCATTAGGATTATCAAATACTTGAAAGTCATAATCGTCAAACCCATCAAAGTTAGCTGTCTGCTTAATTTCAAGTAGATTATCAAGCCATGATAAATATCCATCAGAACCATTGCATCTAAACTGTGATGCCAGTTCCATCTTTTCGCATATAGCATGTTCTTTTTTTGCAAACTTTTCAATTTCAGCAACACTGTCAATATCCTTGATAGAGATGCGCTGACATTCATCAATGCTAACTTCCCAAACTTAATCACACTCAATCGACAATCTGATCATTTTAACATTTGAAAAGCATTGCAAACACTTGAAAATACG
>JAFGUQ010000067.1 GCA_016938455.1 Clostridia bacterium | reverse complement strand
TGAGAATCGTTTCCATTTCAATGTAGGATTAATGATTAGACTTACTGTTTTGAAAGCATTTCGGAAACTGTCATTCAGAAAAACTGTGAATTCTCTTACAGATGATGATTGTCATTATCTGAAAATTCCAGTAATTAATGGTAAATATCTAATTCCCTCAGCATCTGCCCTTCATCACTTTGTAAAAGAACGTCTTGGAGAAGAAGTTTTCAACGATCTTATGCTCAGAATAGCTAATCAGATTGTAAGATCAAAAAATGAAAAACAGGAAATTATCATTGATTCAACTCCGCTTGAAGCATCCAGATATGACAAATATGCAGATTTTAATGAACATTACAACATCAGGATGGATAAGGCTCATATCCTGCATTGGGGAGATTATCCTTTGCTAATGATACATTCGTCAGGGAACAGTTATGATGGAAATTATGTTTTGCCGTTATTGAAAATGACTGAGGATAAGAAAATCCCGGTAAGTTCTGCAATACTGGATGGAGGATATGATTCATTCTCAATTCATGCGCAGATCTGGAATTACTTCAATGTTCATCCATTGATTCAGATGCGGGATAATGCAGTTCTGCACGAAGAAGGCACAATTCAGGGGATAAATAAACAGATTAACAAAATGTGGAAAATTGGCGGAGATGTTCATGATAAAATTGAAAATAAGCTTAAATTTCTTTATGAGAATGGACAACCTGAAAAGGTTGGAATGTACTTCCGAAACCAAAATATCCTTGATCCTGATTTTGATATGAAATGTAGAACCAGATCAAACTGCGAAAGAAAACACAGCCATATCAAAAATACCGTAGATTTTGATATTCGTGGAATACCAAATCAAAGCAAGAATCTTTACACTTTAATGAAATTTGTGGCATATCAGATACTTATGCTTGCTCATACACAACTGAAATTTGAAGATTTGAACTGCTTTAGAAAATACGTATAATAGCAATAAATTTCTGGTTTTAGCCTGCATTAAAGAGCTTGAGCTATGAAATTCCAAGCTTTTTTCATAAATCGAATCGGGAAAATTACACTGAACTTGATTGAGTTGTAACTTTTTTCAATTTTAATGGATTATTTTGCACTATATGTGGGATCTTTGATAAGATCTGTCCAACAAGTTGAAGAGTCGTTGGACAACCTCTAAAAGAGGTTGTCCAACCAGCATTTTTGCATATAAAATTAACTTTAAAATCAGTCAGTCCCATTTTTCAAGACATCTCCAGGTACCTTTAAATACCTTAAAAACGTGAGATATGGTCTCATTTGAAGAAGATTGTAAAAGCAGATTCCTGGACGGTTTTGTGGAGGAAGGTACGCCAATATCATTCCTCCTGTCCTTACTTGATCTTGTTGTTATAGAAAAACACATTGAAGAAACATATTACTCATATGAGAATCGTTTCCATTTCAATGTAGGATTAATGATTAGACTTACTGTTTTGAAAGCATTTCGGAAACTGTCATTCAGAAAAACTG
>JAFGUQ010000066.1 GCA_016938455.1 Clostridia bacterium | reverse complement strand
TTACAGATATGAAATGATCGGGCACATGATAATTTATAAAACAGCCGGATATATCTTCAAAATATTTTTTACATTAGCCACATATTATATATTAACAATTAAATTCCGTTTTCTTGAAGATACATTAAAAAAAGGATTCATGACAGCAATTATGATTAATACAATCCTGATACTATTCATATATCTGTGTTTTCATTTAATCACTCAAATAGGAAAAATAAGTTCAATGAAATTTAAGAAACAAGAAGTAATCACTTCTCTTTTGATTATTGTTATACTGTCACTTTGTATCTCAACTTTCATGAATTTCCATGAATTCAATGGTGCAGTTAGGGATTTCAATAAGATGCTTCGAAAAGGGGAATATGTTAACCTAGAGCAGACTGATGAGTTCTTAAACATCCTGTTTGACAGCCACTATCCTTTTGAAGTCAGTATCGCTGAAAAGACAATGACTTTAACAGTTGAAGTACCTGATGGTTCTGGGATGCCTCTTGAAATAGAAAGATGGTTTTATCCAACCTTGCTTTTCGCAGAATCTGTCATTATTCTAGATCGTTTTCCTGACATTGATATGATTGATTATGCCTTAGCCAGAAATGATAATGTTATTTTATATGATTCAGTTAATAGAAAAAGTATTGTCGAAATCACAGGGATAGAAATTGAAAATATGATAGCATCCTCCCATGATTATTATCAGTGGGAGGAAATCAGCCGTCCTTTTTATAAGCAGAAAAAATTGCTGGAATCTAAAGAGTAGTGTAAAAAATTAGACCTTCCAAGAGCATCTATGATATGATATATCTATCATTATTTGGGAGGGTATCATGAAAAGTATTAAAGAGTTTTTTAAAAAGTTTTTTGTCAGCCTAAAAGACAGTTTTTCATATTATCCTGTCACCATCAGTTTGTGTATCCTATTTGCTGTGCTGTTCGTTTTCAGAATCGAGTATATGGACTTTGCAAGTGATACACTGAAATTAAGGATTGATACTCTGTTCTTAGGTTTGGGAATTGCTGTTTTTGGTTCGATGAACCTTCACCTTTTAATAGCTGAAAATCAGAAATTCCGAAAATTCAGATATCATAGCTGGGCTGGTCTTCTGATTCTTTCAGGAATCTATTACCAGTTTGGTATTAAAGACCTGGAGATGGAGACAGTCATCAGAGCCTTTGTTATCATGGCAGTACTGTTTTGCAGCTATATTATCATTCCATGGCTGTATAAAAAAGAAGATGTTGACAAGTTCGCTGTTAAATTCATGATTGAAAGTGTGATATCTGCATTCTATGTCAGTGTTCTTTTCGGAGGCCTGATGCTGATTGATTTTGCTTTTGAGACATTAATGGATGTTAATCCTGAGCATCAGTTTATGATATTTGCCATTGCGTTTTCATATCTCATCGTTTTTCCTATGCTTGTTTTTTCGAGAATCCAGGAAGAGTACAAGCAGTCAAAAATACTGAAGATTCTGATTGTCAATATTGTGATGCCGTTATTAACCGCTTATACTGTTGTGTTATACATGTATTTTATAAGGATGCTGGTTCTCTTTACCATACCAAGCAACATGATTACCAATCTTGTTTTCTGGTATGCACTGATCGGGATTTTCACTCTTTTCATTGCAAATCTTTATGAACAGGACAGAAAATGGATCGCAATATTTACAAAATTCTTTCCATTAGCCACCTTTTTACCACTTGCTATTATGTTTGTGGCACTATTTATCAGAATCAATGCATATGGATTTACAGAACCAAGATATACCCTTTTTGTGATAGGATTGTGGGCATTTTTGATAATGATTTACCATTTCTTTACAGCAAAAGAAAAAAGAATCCTATCAATTCTGCCTGTTTCACTTGGACTGATAAGTCTTTTGCTGGTGGTCAGTCCATTTAATATGTTCACAGTTTCCATGACAAGCCAGAATAATCGTTTTGAAAAACTGTACACCGATGTTGAAAATCTGAATGATACTGAAAAAAGCCAACTTCTAAGTATTGTCTATTACTTCAATGACAATCATGAACTAAGTGATCTTAAGGGTTATCCATCAGATATGAAAACAAATGAATTTCAGGAAAAATATGACCTTTCGCTCATCAATGATTTTAACAATACCTATTATGGTACTAATGTGGTATCAGAGAACAATTATCAATATGTAAAGACTGACGGTTACCAATATGCTTTCTTTAATATTTATAACGAAGTCATTGTGAAAAGCGATCACTCATTTTATCTGCATTATGAAAACACAAAGCTTCTGATAGACATTGATGATTCTAATGTGTTATCTCTTGATTTGAATAATGAATTGAAAATGATTTATGAAAAATATAAGGACAGAGAAACCAGTGATTATGTTATAATGCTAAATGAGGGTGAGAATGAGCTTGTATTCAGCGAAAATGGTGTCAATATCAAAATCATTATCGGTGAGTTCTATATTAATAAGAATCAATCAGATTCATCTCTTAAACCAAGTAATATCATTGTACTGATAGGAATAGACTAAGCAAGAAAGCGAGACCAATACATGGAGACAAAAGCGAAACTCGATTACAAAAAAACCTTTATCTTAGGATTCGGTTTTTTTGCAATCAGCCTGGTGTGGCCTTTATATAACGTTTATGTGCCACTCTATCTGGAAAAATTCATCAGCAGCAGCACTATCATCGGTGCGATTATGACCATTGATAATATTCTGGCCATATTTCTGATTCCGTTTATCTCAAATCTGAGTGATAACACCCGAACGAGATTCGGAAGAAGAATGCCTTTCATACTCATTGGTTTACCATTATCGGCTGTCTTATTCATCATTCTTCCTTCTACCACAAACAGTTTTTTGATGATGATGATTGTACTGACAGTACTTAATTTTGTCATGGCCATCTATAGAGGCCCGACGGTAGCTTTAATGCCTGACTTGACTCCTCCGGAATTACGAAGTGAAGCTAATGGCATTATCAACTTCATGGGTGGGTTGGCAGCGGTAGTGGTTTTAATCGGGGGATCTTTCATGTATAAGGTCAATCCCGGACTGCCTTTCTGGGTCACCGGTATTATCATGCTCTTCTCATTATTCATGCTTTTCAAGTTCATTAAGGAACCTGCACGCGGTGAAAAATCAGCAGAGGAAAAAGTAAAAGTCATCCAGTCAGTCAAAGACATCATTTCAAATTCAGATAACAAAACACTTAATGTTCTGCTTGGCATATTGTTCTGGTTTTTAGGGTATCAGGGTATGGAAGCCATGTTCAGCCGCTACTCAGTTAATTATCTGGGTGTGGGAGATGGTGGAGATTCATCATTGATTATTGGTGTTTTCGCCCTTTCATTTCTGATATTTGCTATCCCTGCAGGCTTTCTTGGCGCTAAAATAGGTAAGAAAAAAGCGATTATAATCGGATTAAGTGTGGATATCCTTGTTTTTATTACATTAAGCTTAATGGGACCTGGGAATGTCATTCCATTTAATAAGACATTGATGATGGGTTTATTCTTAATCGGAGGGATATTCTGGGCTTGTGTTAATATTAACTCCTATCCATATGTTGTTCAAGGTGTCGGTGAGAATAAAGTAGGAACCTATACAGGACTTTACTACTTTTCATCATCAATTGCGGCTATTACCGGACCGATTATTTTCGGATTTTTTGTAGATTTATTCGGATTCAGCAGATTATTTGTCATTGTGGTTATTTCCTTTGCCATTGCTTTATTCTTCATCACAAGAATCAAATCTAAAGTAGTTGAGGTCATATGGAAAAAAACAGCATGAGCTGAAAGAAACAATTGATCATTAAAATGCTTTCGTGGAGGAGTATATGCAGTATAATCTGGCGATTGATATAGGGGGTTCCAAATTACTGATAGGTATTGTCTCATCAGATGGGGACATTATCTGCAGTGATAAAAAAGACATATCAAATGTTAGAAGTGATCGGGAGATCATTACACTCATCACGGATATATCAGATAAAATGATGCTGGGTTGTGATGTTGCTGTTTCCTCTTGCGGTGTTTCCGTTCCCGGATTAACCGATTCAGAAAAAGGGGAGTGGGTTTTTGCTCCTTATTCAGGGATTACCAACTTCCCGATTGCCCGATTGCTGAAAGAAAAATTAAAACTTCCTGTTTTTATTGAAAATGATGTGAATGCCTCTGCACTAGCAGAGAAGCACTTTGGCATCTGTCGTGAAACAGACAACTTTTTTTGGATGACCATCAGTAATGGAATCGGAGGAGCTTTGTTTCTTGACGGGAAACTATATAAAGGGGCTTTCTCAAATGCAGGTGAAATCGGGCATGTGACTGTTGTCAAGGATGGGCATATGTGTGGGTGCGGTAAAAGAGGATGCCTTGAAGTACATGCCTCTGGTCTTTCGATAGAGAGAGAGTATTCGTCTTTGACTAATCTGATGCTGACTGCCAAAGAAATCGTATATAAAGCAAAACAGGGTGAACAGGCGGCGAATAAAGTCTATCAGCATGCAGGGCGTCACATCGGAATGGCGTTATCGCATGTTTCTAATTTATTGAATGTCGAAAAGATTGTTCTTGGCGGAGGAGTGTCGCTTGACTATGAGCTTTTCAAAAACGACCTTCTGACAGAATTTCGCAGGAATGTGTTTATTCGAGCAAATGAAAATGTTATAATCGTAAAGACAGGTCTGCACTATCATGCATCTTTACTTGGTGCCAGCCTGTTATCAAATTTAAAAGGGGGTTAAAAGATGGGATATCAATTATTGCTCAATGTGAACAAGAAGAAAGGTTTTTTGTCGATGGTACCATGTGTTCTGGTATTTACAGGCGAATCTATTCTGTTTGCTCATATTGACAAAACCATGCAGAAGCAGATTATGAATGACAAAAAGGAACAGATGAAAGCTGAAGGTAAAGGCTTTCTGAAACAAAGTGTAGGCATGATGAAAGCAATGGGCGAGTTCATCAATCTGTATCACCAGAAGTCAGAAGACGAGATTTTAAGTGAAAACAGTATGAATTTTAAGCTTGACAACAACAAAATCGACAGGATTATCTTTAAACCGGTTAAAATCATGTATGATGCTGAAAATCAGTCATCTCAGACCGGCGGGAAACTATTGATAAAAGCTAACGGAGAGAAAATCAAAGCGATTCACAGTATTTATGATAATAACAAAGCTATTAAAAAGTATCTAAAAGATGTCTATGGGAAAGCAGCGAGATAATTATTTATATTCTTTGCATGCTTCAATATATGCCATAATATTTTCAAACGGAACTTCAGGTTCAATCATATGGGTGGGGCAGATAAAAAGCCCCCCTTTTTTTCCTGCATAATCAAGATTCTTTCTGACTACTTTCCTGACATCATCAACACTTCCGAAAGGCATGGTTGTCTGAGTGCCAATGGTTCCCTTGAATGAAATCTGATCGTGATAAAGATCGAAAAGTTTTTCGAAATCCATTGATTCAGGTTGAATCGGATTCAGAATGTCAATACCGCAGTCTATGAAATGGGGAATGAAAGGTTCCACATAACCGCAGGAATGGTATTCAATAAGGATCTCCGGATTCACTTCTTTGGCAGCTTGAACGATTTTCCTGAATCGAGGCTTAATCCAGGTGGTATACATATCCTCACTCATCATGAGTGTACGCTGCATGCCGACATCATCACCGGTGATGATGAGATCAACTCCTGCTTTGGCAAATTCCCTGGCTCTGTGGCATGAAATTTCTGTGATTCTGTCAAGGTGGTAAGCGGCAAGCTCTTCCTCAAGAATCATATCTGACATAAGCTGTTCCATGGAACGAAGATACCAGGATATTTCCCAGACAGTACAAGCCATAGATGCTTTGGCAATATATCCTTTGTCATGTATTTCTTTCACTTCTCTTATGACTTCAGAGATATCTCCGTTCAGGTAATCAGGATAAGGGTACTGCTGAAATTCTGAAATAGTTGTAAAATCTTTCATTGGGGCTACCATATGATGCATATGTTTGGCAGCTTCAGAACCATTTTGATAACCGATACCCCAATGATCAATTTTATCAACATGAACATTGAAATATTTTTCAAATTTCTTTGTATTATAATCAGGTAAAGTGAGGTCACTGACATATTTTTCACTGAAATCAAAATAATCTCTGTAGTTTTCATCAGTATTGAATGTTTTCTTAAAAGTCTCCACTTGTGATGGACACAGTTCAAGATCAACCGGGACAAAATCATAACCCTGTTTTTTATATAGCGATAGTAAATTTTCTCTATGGTTTTTCATTATTCACCTCATCTGATTAATTTATATATTGCATTGGCCACACCATCATGATCGCATGAAGTCGTCACCAAAGACGCTTTTTTCTTCACTTCATCAGGAGCATTACCCATGGCAACTCCCATACCCGCATATTCAATCATGGACAGATCATTGAAGCCATCTCCGATGGCTATCATTTCTTCAGCCTTTATATGCAGAAAATCTCCCAGTTTTTCCATGGCTCTGGCTTTTGAAACCGCTCCATTGACAAACTCAAGAAAATAGGGACGGGAGGTATGGAAAACGACATTTTCTGAGAAGGTACCTTTCAGCTGTATACAGTAATCGTTAATTGCAGAGACATCGTCATAGTACAATACTTTAGTAGCTCCGTTTTTAAAGATTTCCTCTTTATTATCATAAAGTAAAGGAGGCACATTTGATATGGTCGAATATTCATAGGCTTTGTCATTAAGTTTGTTGACATATAGTTTAGACTGATACCAGATCGCTACAGTGGTTAAAAGCTCATCCCCTTTATTGATGATGGCTTTGGTATCAGCAGGCAGCAGGGGACATTCATAGATGACTGGTCCGTTTTTATGGTTAAGGACTACTGCTCCGTTATAGGTGATGGCTGGTGAGTCAAGATGCAACTGATCATAAATATCATAAATTCCCTGGACAGGACGACCGGTGGACAAGACAAGATGGATCCCTTTTTCAAGAGCAAATAAAATAGCTTCTCTGGTTTTGGATGTAATTTTTTTTTGTGAATTAATCAGCGTTCCGTCAATATCTACAGCAATCAGTTTATACATAAATTATCCTTTATATTTGTTATACCAATTCTAACAAATGAAAGAACAATTATCAATTAAAATCACTATATTCGTGCTTTGGGTACAATGAAGCGAGGCATTCCTTCAACAGTGTCATAGATATCAACTTCAGTTTTATATACACTATTGATATTTTCCTTTGTGAGTACCTTCGAAGAGCTTCCGATACTGTGGATTGACCCTTTATTCATTAATATGACACAGTCCGCATATAGCGAAGCAAGATTTAAATCATGAAGTACGGCAATGATGGTTCTATGATGATTTAAAGAGAGCGACTTAACTGTATCCATGATTTCTATCTGATGATTAATATCAAGCATAGATACCGGTTCGTCAAGAAGTATGATTTCAGTATCCTGGGCTAATGCCCTTGCAATGAAAGCACGTTGCTTTTCACCACCTGAGAGCTCATTAATACTTTTATCTTTAAGCTCGGTCATGCTGGTTTTTTCAAGGGCATCATGAATATGAGAGATGTCAGTATCTGAAAGGGATGCGAATCGGCTTATATACGGATTCCTGCCCATGGCCACAATATCTTTGACTGCAAAATCAAAACTGATTTCATTACTCTGAGCTACATATGAAATGTTCATGGCTCTTTTACGGTGACTCATTTTCATAATGTTGTGATTGTTGATTTTAATGGTTCCTTCACCAGGAGAAAGATAGCCGTACAGGCATTTCAGCAACGTGGATTTACCGCATCCGTTCGGTCCGACAATGGCATAGAATGTACTGTTTTCAAAGTATGAGGAAACTCCCTTTAACACTTCCGTTGAGCCATAGGAGAAATGAAGATTATCAATGACTAAACTCATAGGAACACCTTCCTTTTGCTTTTCACAAGCAGGTAAATGAAGAAAGGAGCACCGAAAACTGCTGTAATAGCACCAATCGGTATTTCAGTAGGAGCAAGCAAGAGCCTTGCTAATGTATCACAGCTAATCAGGAAAATGGCTCCTGCAAGAGCTGATAAAGGAATCAGATTTTTATGATCAGGACCTGAAATCAGCCGGACAGCGTGAGGAATGATCAAACCGACAAAGCCGATGACACCGCAGAAGGCAACGGACAATGCCGTGATAAGAGAACATAGGCTTAAAAGAAGAAGCTTGACTTTGTTCACATTGATTCCAATTGAAACAGCTGTTTCGTCTCCGGAAGAAAGTATGTTGATATCTTTGGAAAACGACATGAGTAAAAGAAAACCTAAAAATATAATGGGCAGCATAACAAGCAGCTTAGTGTAGTTAGCACTCGTCATGCTGCCCATTGTCCAGAAAACAATGCGGGTAGTATTTTCTTTTGAGGCAATAATCAAAAGAGATATAAAAGACTGACACATGAAACTAACCGCAACGCCGGATAATATTAAAGTGTTGGTAATCAGCTTTCCGCCTGCTTTGGCAATAAAATAGACCAGAAACATGACAATGAAAGCACCTATGAATGCTGAAATCGAAATAAGGCCGAATCCAAGGAAAAGTGCCTGAGTTCCGGCAGCAATGGCGATGGCTGCTCCGAGAGAAGCGCCTGATGATATTCCTAAAATATAGGGATCAGCCAATGGATTCTTAAATATCCCCTGAAAGACCGCACCGCACATGGAAAGTCCGGATCCGACAAGTAGAGCCATGAGGATTCTCGGTAGTCTGAGAGTAAGGAGTATGGATTCATTATTGGAGTTAATCGTGGACAAATCCACAGAATTCTTAATAACAGGTATTTTGGAAGCAAAGATTAAAATGGTATCATGAAGGGAAATCTTAACTGCACCGAGGCATGCTGAAATAATAACGACAACACCAAGGATGACAATCAGAATCATATATTTTATGAAAAAGTTCTTTTTCCCTTCATATACCATTAATTTATCCTCTTAAAACAAGGTCGGATGCAGTGCTTTTGCTACAGCATATAACCCGTCAGTTATTCTAGGACCGATTCTCTGAATCAGATTATCATCTATGGTGTAAACCGCATTCTTTTTAACTGCAGATAAATCCATATATCCGGCTGTTGTTTTCAATCCGCTGGCTGGTGCCCACAAAGAACAAATCAGCACATCAGGATCATGACTGACCAGTTTTTCAACACTGTATGACCAGTCGGTCGTATCATCGGCCACGTTGATTCCACCTGCCATTTTAATCAGTTCACTGATGAAAGTACCTGCGCCGGCAGTAAAATCACCATATTCACCATACCCCATTATATAGTAAACGGTTTTTGGTGTTACACCTGTTAATTTCGCAGTGATATCAGCTACTTTCTGTTTCATGTCAGAAACGATTGATGCTGCTTTATCATCTGCACCAAGCAGGGTCCCCATTAATGTGATGTTTCCATAAGCCCCTTCAAAAGTCGTTTCCTCATCAATGACAACACATTTGATTCCTGCTTCTTCCAGTTTTTTCACTGTTTCTTCATTGGTGATCAAAGAGACAGCAACCACATCAGGATTCAATGAAACAATGACTTCAAAATTGGGGATATCCATATTACCGACTGAAGGGACTTCAAATACCTGATCTGGATAATCACACCAGTCAGTTCTTCCTATCAGCTTACTGCCCATATCAAGTGCATAGACAATTTCAGTCAGTGTCGGAGAGAGACTGATGACTGTTTCAGGAATCTGATCAAATTCAGTGATTCTACCCATGGAATCGGTAAAAGTAAGGCTTGTCACTTCAGGTTCAACAGAAGGAACAGGTGTCATGCTTTCTGCTGGTGTCGGAGTAACTTCATCTACAGCTGCCGTCTGGCATCCTGATAATAGTAAGCCTGTCATGATTAAGATTGTAAATAATATTATAGTTGTTTTTTTCATTTTCTAACCTTTCTGAATATAAAATTTGTAATGACAATAAAAAATCCTTAACCACAATGGAAAAGGATAAATTCTGCACAAGTAATGCTTTTTTCACCTCCTCTATACCTCGTAGAGTTTATCTGGTTTTGATAAGGCAGGTCTTCTGACTTAAGATTATCAATTTTTTACGCCTTCCCGAATGAACAGTGGCAATATGTAAAAAATCAATCTATTACAGCGGCGGGACCGTCCAGGAATTAAACCTGATTCCCTTTTAATTCATTGTTTTGTAATGAAACCGTTATCAATATTATTTAATTGTAAGCTGATTATATGGCACAAAAATGGGTTAGTCAATACTATTTAAATTAATATTCAAAAATCTTTTATATAAAAGGTATTTCTGATATAATAAAAAAAAGTGGGGGGATTTGATTTGAGTAAAGTTAGTCTGAGAATCTTTAACATTATATTAAAAGCAACTTTAGGAGTATGGCTTAAAGCAACCTATAATATAAAATTCGATATTTCCAGGATTGATAATCTAAAACCACCCTATATTTTAATATCAAATCATTGCCTTAACTGGGACCCGTTCACTTTACCGCTCAAAATAAAAGAAACTGTACATTGGATGGCCAGTGATAATTTGTTCAGAAGCAAAACAATCGGTTTTCTGCTGACTCACCTTGTCGGTGCTTTTCCTAAGAAAAAAGCTGTCGCTGACATGTCAAGCATCAAAACATCAATCAAGATTATCAGAAGTAAAGGAATTGTAGGGGTTTTTCCTGAAGGAAACAGAACGTGGGACGGAAAACAGATAGATACTTTGTATTCAACTGCTAAATTTGTGAAAATGCTGAAAGTACCTGTGGTCATGTGCGAACAGCGCGGATGTTATTTATCCCGTCCGAGATGGGCAGTCAAAGGTAGAAGAGGACAGATGTCACTTAACTATTATATTCTGATGCAAGGTGATGATTTAAAACTGAGCTTGGATGAGATTCACGAGAAAATCAATAATGCCGTCAAATATAATGAAAGCGATTGGCAACTTGAACATATGATTGAATTCAAGGGTAAAGCCAATGCAGAATTTCTGGAACAATATTTGTATGTATGCCCCAAGTGCAAATCGATTTCTACTCTTCACAGCCAAAAACACAGCTTTTTCTGCGAAAAATGCGGACTGACTACTCATCTTAACAATTATGGTTTCTTTGAAGGAAATGAAAAATATTTTGATGATGTCAATCAATGGGGGGAATGGCAGAGGTCATTCATCGGAGAATATATTGATCATAATCATTTCATATTCAAAGATGAAAATGTGCTGATGAAAGTTGAAGACAGCAATAAAAAACTGACAAAAGGTATTTACGGTACTTTAATACTATATAAAGATAAGATACAATTTGATAGTAAGGATGGGACGCTGTTTTTTGAAAATATTAATATTATCGGAAACACCATTCAGCTGAACTGGATATTCGAGTTTTATTATAACGGGAAATTCCAGCGATTTTACTTTTATCCTAAAAACAGAGTGTCAGCTTATAAATGGACGGAAGCAGTAGATTATATAAAACGAATCGGAGGGAATCATGAATAACAATTGGACGTTAGTACTCGATGTTTGCTTATTATCAGCTTTCTTGGGAATTGGTACTTTTTTGAAACGTAAAGTTCCTTTTTTTAAAAAGTTTTTAATACCAAACGCCATCATAGCCGGATTTGTCGGCTTGTTAGTAGGGCCTCAAGTACTTAATCTGGTACCTAAAGGGGCATTGTTAGGTGAAAACCTGGAACAACTGGTTTATCATGCCATGGCGATTGGGTTTATTGCCCTGGCTTTGAAGGAAAGAACCAGAGAAAAGGGAACAGAAATAACGAATACAGGAATTGGTATTGTCAGCACATATCTGATGCAGGCGATTTTAGGGTTTGCAATCACACTTTTCATGGCATTCACTTTTTTACCAGACTTATTTCCATCATTCGGATTGCTTTTACCGCTTGGATTCGGCCAGGGACCCGGACAGGCAAGCTCAATCGGAGGACAATGGGCTCTTGTCACAAACCCGGCTGGAGTGCCCGGAATTGTCGGCGGAGCCAATATCGGATTATCGATTGCAGCCATAGGTTTCTTATGGGCCTGTATCGGTGGTGTCCCATTGATTAATTACTTCGTCAGAAAGAAAGGGTATAAAGCTGAAAAATTTGATGAAGCCGATGCTGAATCACACATGATTGAAGAACGTGACAGACCGGATGATATCCCACTCAGCGAATCGATAGACAGATTGACAGTTCAGGCTTTTCTGATAGGAATTGTCTATCTGTTCACCTATCTTATCATCAAAGGAGCAAGCCTGCTTCTGGAAGGTTTGGGGACGATGGGTAATACTGTCGCTAACCTGTTATGGGGGTTCCACTTCATCATCGGAGCAATGATTGCGATTCTTGTCAGAATCATATTTGATAAAATGAAACAGAAGAAAATAATGAGTCGTTCTTATCCGAACAATTTTCTTCTTCAAAGAATTGCCGGTGCTTCATTTGATTATATGATTACTGCTGGTATCACAGCGATTTCCATCACAATACTTGGGAAATACTGGATCCCGACAATTGTCATAACCTCACTTGGAATGATTGCGACCATGCTTTACGTTTATCATCTCTGTAAGAGAATTTATTCATCTCATGTCATTGAAAGCACAGTGGCTTTATATGGAATGCTGACAGGTACCATTTCAACCGGATTGGCACTGCTAAGAGAAGTAGACCCTAATTTCAGAACACCGGTAGCGAAGCATCTTGTTCTTGGAAGTGGTGTGGGACTTCTTTTCGGATTTCCTCTTTTAATATTATTGGGGGTTCCGATTACCGGATATGCGTTGGGAAATAACATGTATTACCTGTATACTATGATTGGGTTCATTGTATACTTTATTGCATTGCTATTCCTCATGAGATTAAATAAAAGACGAGAACTTCGAAAAGAAGGAAAACTGAAATAATGTCTAAGCCCCCTGAATCAAAATGGGGGGCTTTTTTTTTGCCATATTTTAGCCATATTTAAGACATATAATCAGAGTATAGAATAAATCTGAGAACGAAAGGAGTTTATCATGTATATATTCTTGATATTGGTTGTAGTGGTTTTATATTTTATTTTCAGAGACAGAGGACAACAAATTTTCAGTTCTCATGGAGGAGCCAGAGCAAAACTTGATGAAAGATATGCGGTCGGTGAAATTGATGATGAAACTTATCTGAAAATGAAAAGTAATTTAAATGAAAGGAGATAATTATGTTTTACAGAAACTATAGTGGTGGACTTGAATGCTTTACCAGAGGCGGTATAACATTTTCCTGGGTTGGACTTATTGGAGTAGTCATATTTCTTGCCATTGCTGTGACAGTAGTATGGATGCTTGTTAAGCAATCAAAAAGAAGTCATGTAAATCTTGTTGATGAAAAGCTGGAAATGCTTTATGTCAATGGAGAAATCACAGAGGAAGAATTTTTAAGGAGAAAAAGCATAATCGCAAAGAAATAAGATCATCTATGGTATAATCAGTATGAGGTGATTCATTGAAATTTAATATTTTGATTGTTGAAGACAATGTGGAGATTTCAAATATTATTAAAGAATTTTTCATTAATTCAGAGTACAACTGCATGGTTGCATATGATGGATTTCAGGCATTGGAATATTTTAATGATAATCAGTACCACCTCATACTGTTAGATATAATGATGCCGGGAATCAACGGATTTGAAGTGTTAAAAGTCATCAAGGAAACTTCTGATGTCCCTGTGATTATCATTTCTGCCAGAAAAGAGGAAATTGACAGACTGAAGGGGTTCAATCTCGGAGCTGAGGATTATGTCAT
>JAFGUQ010000065.1 GCA_016938455.1 Clostridia bacterium | reverse complement strand
TTTGAAGACTGTATTCCTTTTTCAGGAGACAGCCTGACTATCTCTCCGACATTCAAAGAAAACAAAATTGAACAGCTGATAGGAAAAAGTGTGCATATTGAAATTGAATGCAGAACTGCTATCTTATTTGCCATGGAAGGCGATTTCAGACCGCATCATGGAATGCAACCGCAGGATATGCTCGGTTCACCTAGGCCATCTGAGGAGGAAGTATGAAAATCAATGTTCTAAAGGAAAGACTCATATCAATGGCCCCGCCTGAAATATATGACTGGGGCCCATGGCAGTTTCCTATGCTTTATAAAGTCAACGACATATTATATCTTGAATTTCATCAGGCTGAAGACAGTGCTAAGGACTATGGAAAAGAAAAAAAGAAATACCAGTCTTTTGATCTTGGAAAAACATGGTTTGAGACAAATGAATATGGCGGTTATCAACTGCAAAACGGTTCTGTGATTGTACCTCATGTCTGCAAACCATTTAAAGTGGATGATATATCATTGGGTAATCCATTGAAAACAGTCGTAAACTATGGAATATCAGTTGATCTTTATCCGATTGAACAGGTTTCTGAAGATTACAGGAAATGGTATTTTAAAATATTTGATCATGGAAAGTGGACAGTACATCAAGCTGATGTATCAGTTCCCGGATATCTTATGACATCTATCCAAGGGGTGTTCCCGCAACCTTTTTTATGGCAGATGGCCACCGATTCAGAAGGAAACCTTTATTCACCAGCCTATAAAATGATGCATGACCAATTCAAAACCACCGGTTACTGTCATGCGATTTATCTGAAAAGCACTGACAATGGAAAGAGTTTCAATCTCATCAGCCAGATACCTTATTGCCCTCCCTATGAGCAGGATGACTTGTCGTTGAAAAGATATGGCTTTACTGAACCTAATTTATGTTTTATTGATAAGGACACAGCCTATACATTGCTTAGAACAACCGATGGTGCCGGCATTGGTCCGCTCTATATTGCATGGTCACATGATGGAGCAAATACCTGGTCGTCACCTGAATATTTTGATGATTTAGGTGTCTGGCCACAATCAGTCCTGCTGGAAAACGGAGTGTCTATTGCCGGTTATGGAAGACCTGGCCTTTATATCAGGACCTATCACAACAACGCCTGGAGTGATCGAATCGAAATTGTTACACCAACTGAATATCAGCAGGATACCTGCTCCTACTGTGCTATCCAGCCCATATCTGAAAACAGTGCTCTGATTGTCTATTCACGTTTCAATTATCCTGATGAGTCAGGTAGAAAAAGAAAAGTGATGATGTGCAGAGAAATTGAGATAGAGGTTTAGTTTGAGATATTTATTTGATAATGAAGTAGTCGTTGCCAAAAGCAAAGAAGATCAAATATCTGTGGGCTGGGGACCTTATCAGTTTCCCAGAATACACAGAGTACAGAATACTTTGTATCTGGAATTCCATATGCATGCAGACAGTGCATTATCTTATGGAAAAGAAAACTCAAAGTATGTTTCCTATGATTTTGGTGACACATGGTCAGAAACCTCTTTGCAAGGCGGAGTGGAATTAGATGATCATGAAGTGATTACTCCATTAGTCATGCCTCCGGTTAAATTAGAAGAAGTTTCATTACCCGCCCCAATTCACAGTGTGAAAATATATGGTTTGGAAAGAAAAATCTATGATGAAAGTGTTTTACCTTCCGCTCTTTCCAAATGGTTTGCCAATCGTGGGCAAATCGGGAAACTTAAGCAGACAGAATTAAAAATCAGTCACAAGGGTTTTTGCCGCTATCAATCAGAAGGTGTACTTCCCACAAATTATTTTCTTAGATTTTACAGAGATCCCGAAAATAACCTTTGGGCATTACAGCAGCGTTTTCTGACTGAAAATCCAAGAAATAACCATGCGCTATTCTATAAAAGCATAGATAACGGTCATTCTTTTGATTTGTTTTCAGTCATTTATTATGATGAGAAATATAACGATTATGATTCTTCTGTCGATCGAGTCGGATTCGGTGAGCAGAGTCTGACATTCACAGATGAGAACCATGCCTTTTCACTGCTTCGAACAACAGATGGATACAAAATATCCCCATTATACATTTCTTACAGTCATGACAAAGCCAAAACATGGTCTTCCCCAGTCATATTTGATGATCTTGGTGTCTGGCCTGAAGTGATTTCATTGAAAAACGGAGCTCACATTGCAGGATATGGTCGGCCAGGGTTGTTTATTCGGGGATTATATAATAATATATGGGATGAAGTAAGAACAGAAATCGTAGCACCTAAGGAATTTCAGACTGATACCTGCTCCTATTGTTCCATGGCTGCTATCAGCGACGACACATTCATTATTGCTTACTCGGATTTCCGGCATGCCTGTCAAGACGGAAAAGTTGTGAAAGCAATCATGACTAAAAAAATTAAGGTGGTAATATAAATGCCATTTGATGGAATTGCTACAAAATGCATCGTATTTGAATTGAAAGAAAAACTTCTTGGTGCAAAAATTCAGAATGTATATATGCCTGAAAAAGATGAGGTCCTGTTTCTGATACATAATTACGGAATCAGTCATAAACTTGTAATCAGTGTCAATCCTGCCTGTTCACGGATTCATCTGACAGAAAGCAAAAAAGGCAATCCTCAGACACCTCCCAATTTCTGCATGTTTTTACGCAAGCACATAGCGGGAGGCAGAATTATTGACATTAAATTCCATGAATATGAACGTCTGGTTGATATCATTGTAGAAGCAACAAGCGAATTAGGTGATATGCAGATTAAAAGAGTCATCATCGAATTGACTGGTCGTAACTGTAATCTGATTGTCACCAATAACAATAATATTGTCATTGATGCTTTAAAACATATCGATGAGGAAATTTCTTCTAAAAGGCAGATTATGCCTGCAAGAGAGTATTCACTTCCTCCGGCTCAGGACAAAGTCACGATTGATCAGTTTAAAATGACCGATTTGGAAAAATACAAGAGCAGAAAACTGGAAAGTGCTCTTTTATCAGCGATAAAAGGGTTCTCCCCTGTCATCTCCAGAGAATTATGTGTCAGAGCTGATCTTAGTGAAGATTCAACCTATGAGAATCTCAAAGAGTCAGAAAAGCAGTCACTGAGTAATGAACTGGATGCACTTCTCAAAAACCTGAATCAGGACAACTATTCACCCTGTCTAATTTACGACAATCATAAACCAAAGGATTTTTATCCGCTGACCCTGAAGCAATACACTGATGTCAAGGTATTTGACACTTTTAATCAGGCACTGGATGAGTTTTATACAATGAGGGACAATCTTGAGAGAATCCTTCAGAAACAAGGCGATATCAAACGAATTATCAATCATAACATCGACAGATGCCAGCATAAAATCGTCATTCATCAGGGTAATGTCAATAACCAGGAAAAACTGGAGAAATATAAGCTTTATGGTGAACTGATAACCGCAAATATTTTCAGATTTGATAAAAACAGCGAAACACTTGATGTGTTGAATTACTATACTAATGAACAAATCACCATACCTGTTCAAAAAGGGAAAGATGCCAACTTTAATGCTCAGCAGTATTACAAGAAATATAAGAAAGCTAAGAATGCTGCTCTCTATTCAAAAGATCAGCTCGAAAAAGCACTGCAGGAGCTTTCATACCTCGAAAGCACATTACATAATCTTTCTGAAGCAAAAACTCCTGAAGAAGTTGATGAGACAAAAGATGAGCTGATTAAAACAGGATATATTAAAAAAACAAGTAAAAAAAATGTGAAAAAGCAAGTCGTCAGTTTCAAGCCGATCAGGTACTTATCAAGTGAAGGTTATGAAATCTTTGTTGGAAGGAACAACCTTGAAAATGATTATCTGACATTCAAATTCGCAAATTCAAGGGATTTATGGTTACATGCTCAGAAAATTCCCGGTTCACATGTCATCATCAGGAAAAAAGATAAACATGAGGAATTATTTCCTGACAAAACCATCACTGAAGCTGCTACCATTGCAGCTTATCATAGCCGTGCCAAGCATTCCGGGCAGATTGCTGTTGATTATTCAGAAATCAGGAATATAAAAAAACCTAACGGAGCTCCTCCCGGTCTGGTCAATTATTTCACTTACTTCAGTGCATATGTTGTTGCTGATGAGGGTATAATTAACCAATTGAAAGGATAATGATAATGAAAAAATCAATTGTTATAATATTTACTTTATTCCTTGTATTCCTGATTGGTTGTCAAAATACAGCCACTCCGATTAATTCAGGCGAAAGTCCTGCTAACTCACAAGCGACAGCCACTTACACAAGTATCAGCCAAAAAGAAGCCAAGGAAAAGATAGACAACGAAGATGTCATCATTTTAGATGTCAGAGAGCAGTCTGAGTTTGATGAAGGACATCTCCCCAACGCATTGCTGATTCCTTTAGGAACTCTGCAGAAAAACGCAGAAAGCATGCTTCCAGACAAAAATGCTCAAATTCTTGTTTACTGCCGCAGCGGGAATAGAAGTAAACAGGGATCAGAAATTCTGGTTGGTCTCGGATACACCAATATTTATGAAATCGGCGGTATCAATACATGGCCATATGAAATTGTAAAATAATCATCTAGTTATGATATAATGAATTAAAATATTTTTGGAGCATTCCTGTAATGGTAAAATATGAACTTTGAAAAAAAGAATACCAGCGTTTACAATTGTATTGTGGTCAAACAAAAAATC
>JAFGUQ010000064.1 GCA_016938455.1 Clostridia bacterium | reverse complement strand
TATCTGTTTTGTCGGGCTGATGTTTTTTCTGATTAATGAAGAAGGCGGTGAATCCATTAACAGAATCTATGTTGAAAAATTTGTTGTGGTTGCCATAGGCATCGCCTGCATTTATACAGGTATTAAACAGATTATCGATTACAAGACCTATCTTGAAGGGATTCCGAAACCCATGCTTGATGAGTTAAGTACACAGCTTGAGCTTTTCAAGAGCCTTGATATATCAGTCAAAGATATTACTCACTGCATCAATAAAGATAAAGAAAAATATTTCGTCAATAATCCTGTGATTGTCCATAGTGTTGATGTTATTGAAGCACTGGAAAAGTTCAGAGCAAAAAAAATCAATATCAAAGAATTCATTGTCTGGTGCAATTTAATTTCCTTCAGTGACTGCTATCATTTTGATCCCGATCGAATGGATGAGATCGGCAGCATCATTACTGATATACACAGAAGAATTGAAACCAATGAAGATCTTACCATTGATCAGATTGATTCATATATTCAAGCATTACATAACCATACAGAAATTTAATATCCGCCTGAGACTTTTTCACCGTTCATGACATTGACAGAAGAAGAACACCCAAGGCGACTTGCTCCGGCATTAATGAACTTGACAGCGGTGTCATAATCTCTGACCCCACCGGCAGCTTTAACTTTGGCGTTATCCTTTACTACCGATTTCATTAATTTAATATGCTCTACAGTAGCACCAGCTTTGTTGAAACCGGTGGAGGTTTTGACATAATCAGCTTTTGCTTCAAGACACAACTCGCATGCTTTCACAATTTCCTCATCACTCAGCAGGCATGTTTCCAGAATTACTTTAACCAGTGCTTTTCCCCTGGCAGCATCAGTAACTGCTTTGATATCGTTTAATACATAATCATATCGTTTTTCTTTGAGTGCGCCGACATGGATGACCATGTCAATTTCCTCAGCACCTTTTTTTATAGCATCAGCTGTTTCGAAAGCTTTGGTTTCAGTTGTGCAGACTCCCAACGGGAACCCGATAACTGAGCAGACCAGTACCGATGAGCCTTTCAGCTGCGATAAGGCCTGTTCTACATATGAACTGTTAACACAAACTGAATAAAACCCGTAAGTGACAGCCTCTTCGCATAGTTTTCTGATGTCCTCGCTGGTTGTTTCAGGTTTTAATGCCGTATGATCGATATATTTAGCGATGTTCATTATTTTTCCTCCTTGAATTGTATTTCATTTTTAGAGACAGTGGACATGGAAATAACCATATTCAACCCCTGCTCAACCGGTATATCCAATACTTTAAGCTCATCGTATTTTTTGTAAATAAGAAATCCGTTGGTGGGATTAGGAGTGGTGGGGATAAAAACAGAACAATATACCTCTCCTTCGACACGGACATCTTCATTTGTGATGAAACCAATGCTTTTACTATCTTTGGTTGGGAAATCTACAAATACTACTTTAGAAAAACTTTTTTTACCGCTTTCATTTCCGATGAAGGTTTTGATGATATCTCTGATTGGCGAATACAGGGTTCGTACCAGCGGTATTTTAGAAAAAAGTTTTTCAAAGAGAAGCGCTATCTTCTTGCCTATGAAATGGCTGGAAAACATTCCAATAATTAAAACCAGCAGAAAAACAACCACAATCCCGATTCCCGGGATGTGAAAACCAATCAGTTTATCGATTGGCGATGTCAGCAGGTTGTCAAAAAATCTGACTACAATATAAATGATATAAAGGGAAAGGCTGATTGGCAGAATCACCAGCAATCCTGTTCCCAGGTACTTTTTAAATGTTTTCATAAGCTCTCTTCTTTTTCTTAATTATATCATATCATCATTATATTTTGGTGGATTAAATTATAATTTAATGACAATAATTACCATATATTGTAAAATAATCTGGGAGGCTGACATATGATTAAAACACGAGTGACATTTGATATAGAAGACCATGAATATTTTAGTATGCTGAAAACATATATTTCACTGAACTACAGTGAAGTCATTATAACTGATGACTGTAACTTTGATTTCATCATCACTGATAAACCATTAGAAGGTGATCAGTACATCATTATAAGCAGTCATCACTTTACCATTTATAAATATCAGAAAGCCTCAAAAATATGTTCACAGATTGTCAATTGCGCTGCAAAAGAAGTGGCTGATGATGAGTATGAAATATCTGGGAAGAAGGCAAAACTGATTGTCGTCACCTCTGCAGCGGGTGGAGCGGGAAAAACGAGACTGTCACAGTCTCTTTGCATTAGACTGGCAGAAATGAAGCAGAAAGTCCTGTATATGTCTCTTGATTGTTTCTCAGCCATGGAAGGAAAATTCAATGATGACAATGAAAATGATATTTCGAAACTTCAATATTATCTGACACTAAAAAGAGATACCAATAAATCAGTTGAAGCCATCAAAGGGTATGACAGTATTCATAATGTCTATTTCATCAGGAGCATATATCCCTCAATGGATCAGTTGTTTGATCTTGATACGATGGAAACTCTCTTAACGGGATTAATGAAAAATACTGTTTATCAATATATAATCTTTGATATTCCCACCTGTATCACAGAAGCTTCACTTCTTTTAATGAATCATGCCTTTTTGACTTTTGTAATTAATAAATTTGATTCACCAAGAGAAAAGATATATCTCAAATTTCTGACGGACAGAACGGGGAAAAACATGAAAGCGGTTCCTTCTGATTATGACCTCGAACAGATGATAGGAATGATGTCAGGTATTGAGTATGAATGAAGACATCAACAGAATAAAAGACCATATATTCAAGAACATGCAGGATAACCAGGCGATTGATGATAACCTCATCATTGAAGAAATCGAGAATCATGTTTTTAATGACAGCTGCTTTACCGGGAAAAGCCTCAGCGAAAAAGCAGGACTTATTAAAACTGCCTGTAATCTGATCGTGGGATACAACAAAATTCAGGAACTGATGGATGATGATGACATCAGTGAAATCATGATTAATAAGAATAAAGTGTTTTATGAAAAAGGAGGTGTCATTTTCAGGTGGCAGGACACAATCAGTGACGATGAAGTCGCATTGATTATTCAGAAAATCGGTGAAAAATCAAATCGGTCAGTCAACAGTCTGCAACCGATCAGTGATGCCAGTGTGGAAGGCGGGTTAAGAACAAATACAGTGCTTTTCCCGATTTCAGTGGACGGGAACATCATCACAATCAGAAAGTTCCCCAAAAACCCGTTTACTTCACAAAGACTGATTGAAAACATGTTCTTAGATGAAAAAACACTTCTGTTTTTGAAAATGCTGGTTAAAGCGAAATATAACCTGTTTATCTGCGGAGGAGCCGGAAGCGGGAAAACGACACTTTTAAATGTGCTGAGTGAGTTTATTGACAGTAATGAAAGAATCATCACAATCGAAGATTCTGTAGAACTTTCCATTTCACATATTGATAATCTAATCAGACTGGAAGCAAGAAAAGCAAACAGTGAAGGTAAAGGTGAAGTATCAATTGAACAGCTTATAAAAACCAGTCTCAGAATGAGACCTGACAGGATCATTGTCGGTGAGGTTAGAGGAAGAGAAGCCTTAGACATGCTTCAAGCCATGAACACAGGTCATGACGGTTCCATTTCCACAGGTCACAGTAATTCCTGCAGGGATATGATCTCAAGACTTGAAACCATGATTCTTTCAGGAAAGGAAATTCCGTTAAGGGCCATAAGAAACCAGATCAGAAACGCCATTGACATATTCATATTTGTATCAAGGCAGAACCAGAGAAGAGTACTTTATGAAATATGTGAAGTCATAAAGGATGATCATACTGACATCAGACTGAACAGTATCATGCAATATAACAGGAAAACAGACCAGTTTGAAATCACCAGTGAGTTTAATAACATTGAAAAACTGGAAGGGTATCAATATGTCAAGAGTTAAGCTGAGCCTGCAAAACGGGTTATTATACAGTATCCCTTTATACCTGCTTTACAGAAGCATCATCATCGCAGCCATTACCTTTACAGTCATGTTCCTGTTGCGGTTTTCAAACAGAAAGTTTTATGAAGAGCTGGAAAGAAAAAAAGTCATTCTTCAGTTCTATGATTTTCTGACCTGTCTGACAGCACAGTTTAATTATACAGGTAATTTTTTCAACAGTTTCAAAAACGCATATGCGGATTATGCTAAGATTTATGGCGATAATCAAGTGACAAAAACCTTGAAACAAGCTATAAACATGGCATCAGTCAGTAATGAAAATCATAATTATCTCATATACATAAAAAACTCATTTGACATAGAAGAAGTCAG
>JAFGUQ010000063.1 GCA_016938455.1 Clostridia bacterium | reverse complement strand
AGACAAACCAATAGCATCGATCAGCAGAATCTCATCCCCTAAAACACTTTCAGCTTCATCAACAACAGAGTAAATCAGCTCTATGTCAGCATGTTTATCCATTGCCTGATCTATTTTCACTGATAAAGCGTTCTTGTCGGATGCCTTCACATTCTGGCAATATTTCATGGAATAATAGGCACGAACCAGTTTTGTCAGATAGACTACCGGTTTAATCAGCTGATCGGCAAGTACAAAGCTTTTAGGATTCCAGTCATATTCCTTGAAACAGCAGATATCATTTCCATCAGATAAAGCTACTTTGATGTCAGTCCCTCCGATATCAATCCCGCAGATGGCTTTTCCCTCAAGATTTTCAGTCACTCTCCTTAGCATATCAGAACGTTTCCCCTCTTCTGATGATGATTTTGCTGTCTCTGGTCTGAATTTGTCATCGTTGACTGAATATTCAAATTTACGACCTTCTCCGTGAATCGCAGTGATCATCCTGTCGATGACATTAATGCAGTTGCCATAAAAGTTCCTATCAGCTTTTGCTTTATTGATACAGAACTCATCAGAAACCTTTTCCAATATGTCGCGAACTGCCTCATTTTTGACATCAGTATAGACACTGAGAGCAATTCCGCCTAAACTTGAAAGAATATTATATATTTCAGCATTGATATATGATTGAACAAATGAAGTCTGCTCTCCTTTTTCAATCACTTTCGGAACAAAAATCTCAAAGAATTTCCTGTCTCCAATCTCCAGTAAATGCAGTTCCATCAGTATACTTTGACTGTTTTCAAGCTTTTTAAACTGATTCCTGATATCTGTAATAAATACATTGTGTCCTAATTTTGCATTGGCAATCATGTTTTGTAGCATGTTAATCTCCTTAATTATTTTTTTTGACCAGCATAGCAGCTCCGACAATTCCTGCATCATTGCCCATTTTTGCAGAAACAATCTTTGTCGGAACAATGCCATGGCTTGTATAGGCAGTTTCATTGACAATTTTACGTAAAGGAATCAGAAGGTTTTCTCCCTCATTTCCCAGTCCTCCTCCGATGACAATATATTCGGGAAAAAGAATGTTG
Organism: Clostridia bacterium; assembly: GCA_016938455.1. GTDB lineage: Bacteria > Bacillota > Clostridia > DUPQ01 > DUPQ01 > JAFGUQ01. The sequence continues at coordinate 2,029 of JAFGUQ010000063.1, read as the reverse complement.
ATGATGTTGATAATACCTGTTGACAGATATTCGAGGTATTGTCTGATAACTTGCTTGGCTGTCTCATCATTTTGCTTTTCAGCTTCAAACACCGTTCTTGCATTAACCATGTCATAATCAAAATTGACCAGTGTATTGATGAGTGAACCGGGGTTTTTTTTAGCAGCTTCTATCGTCTGGCTGACTAATGCTGATGCAGAGGCATATTTTTCAAAGCACCCTTTTTGTCCACAGGAGCATTGCAGCCCATTCTGCATAATTATCATATGCCCCAGTTCCGATCCCGCGTTATTAAACCCGCTGTATATTTTATTATCAATGATGATACCGCCGCCGATTCCCGTTCCCAGTGTAACCAGGACAGAGTTGTCCACATTCTTGGATGCTCCTACCTCACTTTCAGCCAATGCAGCTACATTAGCATCATTGTCAAGGTAAACAGGGATATCAAAATATTTGCTTAATTCTTCACGTATTGACACATTTTCAAAATTCAGGTTATTGGAATAGAGTAAGACACCACTTTTCACATCTGGTGTACCAGGTGACCCGATACCGATACCCAATACTTCTTCAATGCTGATATTTAAATGACTGATGATTTCTGTTATCAAGGATGCCATGTCTTTGATGATAAAGAAAGAATCTCTCTCGGGTTTCGTCGGCATCTTATCTTTGTATAAGATGACTCCATCCGTATTCACAACTCCTGCTTTAATGGAAGTTCCTCCCAGATCTACACCAATGTAATACATAATCACTCCTAAATAATTTCATTCCAGACTTTAAACATTTCATAAACATTTTCCGGTCTTGCTCCGGCTCCGAATTCACATTGCGCAATAACGCCTCCATCTGTCCATAGATTTTCTTTGATACTATGAACTGCTTTTCTGACATCATCCAAGGTCCCGTCAACCAGAATATGCTGTCTGTCCAGTTCTCCCCAGAATGTGATTTTACCTTTATACTGCTTCAGGTTTTCAAGGCCCATGCAGAAAATCTGAGAGTTTAGAGCATCTACTCCAATCTCGATCAGATGCGGATATATTTTAAGAATATTTCCATCACTGTGCATGAATATTTTCTTATGGTATGATTTTGCCAGATCACAATAATCTTTATACATCGGTTTAAAAATCTCAACCCAGATTTCCGGGTTGATCAGCAGATTATTCTGCGCTCCCCAATCATCCATCATAAACAGCGCATCAATATCTGTTTGCGCCCATTTCTCCATTAAATCCAGATTGAATTGATGCAGCTTCTTAATGAACTGAATCATTCCATCGGGTTTTATAATCAAATCCATATATAAGTTTTCAGTTCCTCTTAAAAACTGAAGTCTCTCAAAAGGACGTGCGCAGAAACCTGAGAGGGTAAACATGTCATTTTCCTTGCAGTAGCTGTTAATCTGAGGTTTATCGATTTCCATCCATTCGACCGGGAAATGAACTTTTGACAGATCTTCCCAATCTTCATCACTGATGATTGGATTTCTCACTTCACCGATGACACCTCTTTGAATATTCACAAATTCACATCCCCATGCATCTGTATAAATCCCCTCTTCCCAGTCAGTCCCGTTTTCCACAATGCTTTTTTTAGAAAAACCTGATACTGATTTGATGTCACTGGTAAAATCACTTCGGATTTTCTTTAGCTGCTCAGGGTAGTGAATTCCTGCCCATGGAAGTGCCCATAAGTCCCTGGCTGCTCTTTTTGGTTTTTCCATCTCTAAAGTCTGATATACTAATTCTCTTGGCATTTTCATCTCCCCCTAGTGTGTTTTTACTTATGTATTATATTAATTAACATACATGACTGTCAATGTATATCCTTTCAAGCTCATTTTATTTCAAGATTTTCCTCTCAATTCCATACTAATTATATTGTCTTTTATCAATTTTTATGTCGTCTATATAATTCTTCATATTATATGGTATAATAAATCTGATAAATTCGGGGTAAGGTGCACAATATATGAATTATGAGTTGATTTTAAGCTTTTTAGAGAATGTAGCCTTTT
>JAFGUQ010000062.1 GCA_016938455.1 Clostridia bacterium | reverse complement strand
AAGGCTTGATACTGACTGTTTGCTAAACTTTATCAGGTCGGGACTTCCACCCGACTATATTCTACGCACCGAACTGGCGCACTCCTTGATATATTCTATCAGCGTCGAACTCCTGAATAACTTATTGATGCTTTCAGTATTAATGGTAAAATCTCCATTTCTTGGATTAATGAGCCTGATATTGTCAATGTTATTGGCAAGTTCATAAAGTTCAAAACGGTTTGGAGCGTCATACATCACACAATCAGGTAAATATCGGTTTGGAACAAAATGTGTCAGTGTTTCAAAGCTTACTGGCATGTCAATCAATGTGGTCTGCTTACATTTTCCATATATATAAGAAGCAATTAAGACAGGGATGGAGGCATTTCCTTTACCTGCCATGTAGATATTCTGAAATTCACCGGTTTTTTCAATATATTCTAGCAATGCCATGATTTCTCTGACGCGAAATTCAATGACACTGGATCCGGAGTACAGAAGTTCATATGATATATTTCTTAATTGGGTACACCAGCCAGAAAGATCATATCCATCTCCTTCAAGCTCAAGTTCGCCGAACCCTGATAAATCAACAGAAATTACCTGTTTTTCATTCTTTACCGGCTGTCTGTTTAGATATCCGCCTGCTTTTGACAGAAATCCTTCATTAAGATAATGTGTCCATTTATTATCATCAGTAAAAAACAGCAGCACATCTTCAATTTTTTCATTGATTCTTTTTAAAGCGATAGCAGGAAGCTTATGCGTTTCATTGATTTCATATATTCTTTTATTAATGGTATGTGCCCATTTTGGCGCACTTGCTTCTTCAGTCACTTTTCTGATCTGCAAAGGTTCTCTGAATATCCAGTTTTTAACATCATCTTTTGTGAAAATTCTTTTTTTACCAGTAAACATCTCTTGATTCTTTGAGCGAAATGATGTGGATTCCACAGGATGACATAGCAGCTTTTCTCTTTCGATACTTTCCATATCAGAAAGCATGAATGATAACCCTCTCTTTTCCTGTTTTTTTAAATATCTGTTGAAAAAAGCAGTCACTTCACAGATCATATCAAGTGAATATTCATGTCCTGAAAGACTGTCCATAAAGTATTGAGCATTTTCTTGTTTTTCATACAGTGAATATGTTTTTTTAACATATTCCATCGATTTGACAGCCAACTTATAATCAAGGACCTCATCTTTTTCTCCACCAACGAGTAATAATGGTTTCGGGGCCAGTAAATTAAGAAGCATTTCAGAGTCAAGAGCATATTTATGATATTCAAATCCAGCCGTTTCCGGACAGGAGGTATAGTTTTCTTCTAAAATATGATGAAGTGCATTGGAGACACAGCAGACAGGTGCACAAGCCTTGATTCTTTCATCAAGAACAGATGCGTAAATTGTGGAAGTTCCTCCTCCTGAAATTCCGGTCATCCCATATTCACCTTTAATGACATCATCTCTGGTTTCAAGATAATCAATACAGCGGATAGCATCCAGAATAAAAAAAGTATTAGTCCAGAATCCAGATAAAAAACCTAAGACTCCATCTGTAAAATGGTCATTTCCCTCCTGATGTTCACCTTTCATCCCGGGAGGATCAAAAGAAATGGAAATATACCCGTTTCTTGCCAATACCTGATTTGATCTGGTGTAATTATCAAAAGTTTTCGAACTGTGGCCGGTAGGACAGACAATACCATGATATTTTCCTTTTTCTTTCGGCAAATAAACAGTTGCATTGACAAACCACCCTGTTATGCTTTCAATCAGTACATTTTCAATATTGAAAGTGTCAAATTCAAAGAAAGACACTTTTTTGTAATTTAGTTTTTCAGGTTTTACGAAAAATTCATCCGGGAAAGCGTTTTTAAAAACACTCATGATCTTTTCTTTATATTGAAGCCATTCATCAAGTTCTTCAATATTTCTGCGTTTTTCTATTTCTTCATAAAACACTTTATATATTTGTTTTTTAACATTATTTTTGAAATAATGATGAGATGCGGTATCAAGGACATGCATTTTTAAACCCTCCAAAACATTACGTATATTATATCATCTTTTGATATGGTAAAATATAAACAATAAAGGTTTTTGGAGAATTTATGAAAGTTATTCATTTGATTGGTGGCGGAGATATAGGTGGAGCAAAAGTCCATGTTTTATCTCTAGTCAAGCAGTTGAACAGCCAAATTGAAGTAAAAATAATTTCCTTCAGACAGGGGATCTTTGCCGAAGAGGCAAAAGAGCTTGGTCTTGATGTACAGGTAATCAGAAACAATAATATCTTGAAGGATATCAGACAGACCATCAGTTTAATAAAAAAGAATAAATACGATTTAATCCATTGTCACGGCGCAAAAGGCAATGTTATCGGATATTTTTGTAAAAGAGCAACAAAACTTCCTACCATCACTACAATCCACAGCGATTATAAGCTTGACTATATGCATTCTTTCTTAAAGAAAATGACAATAGGCATCCTTAATTCTTTTTTACTTAGAAGAATGGATGCTCATATTGCAGTTACTGAAAATTTCAGGAATATGCTGATTTCAAGAGGCTTTAATGCTAACAGAATCTATCCGGTTTGTAATGGACTCGATTTTAAAAAACCTGTTCATATTGCTGAGAAAAAAGATTTTCTGGAAAAATATCATATAAAAGACGAAGCGAACCATATATATGTCGGAATTGTAGCAAGATTGAACCCTGTTAAAAGTATTGATACATTAATAAAAGCTGCTTCACTTGTAAAAAAGGCCAATGGCAATATAAAGTTTCTGATTGCCGGTGAAGGGGATGAAGCTAAAAACTTAAAGAAACTAGCTGCAACTTTAGATTTAAATGATACTGTTTATTTTCTGGGATGGTTAAAAGATCCGTATGAACTGATGAGTGTTCTTGATATAAGCGTACTCACTTCCATAAGTGAGGGTTTTCCGTATTCACTTCTTGAAGGTGCTATGTTCAAACTGGCTAGTATCAGTACAGATGTGGGAGGTATTTCTGATTTAGTCGAGCACGATAATAACGGTTATCTTTTCAAACCAAACGATATTGCCTCTCTTGTCACCTATATTCTCGATTTATCCTCTGATAACGAGAAAAGAACATTATTTGGAGAACGGTTATACCAGAAAGCATTAAAAGATTTTTCCATTGAAAAAATGGCCAGCTTACAGCTCCATGCTTACAGTGATGTTCTTTCATGGGTTGGAAAAGGCAAAAGGTCATATGATATTATCCTGTCCGGTTATTATGGTTTCATGAATATAGGTGATGATGCATTGCTTGATTCCATTATTAATAATTTAAAGCATATCGAAAGTGATATAAAAATACTGATATTATCTAGAAACCCTGTTGTCACCACTAAAATGATCGGTGTTGATTCAATCAGCCGCTTTAATCTGTTTAACATCATATCTACTATGAAACGTTCCGATCTTTTTATTTACGGTGGGGGAACACTCATTCAAGAAAGCTCTTCAACCAGGTCTTTATTATATTATTTAGGAACCATGTATTTAGCAAAACTTCTTGGTTTAAAGACCATGCTCTATGCAAATGGCATACAGATGCTTAAAAAGCGTTTTAATCGCTTAGTCACGAGGTATGTCATGAATAAAATCGACTTGATTACTTTACGTGAAGACACCTCTCTGGGACTGCTTGAATCATTAAATATAAATCGTCCCAGAATTGTGATTACTGCTGATCCTGCAGTCACTACTTATCCATGCTCTGATAAACGGGTTTATGAAATTTTTAAAAGAGAGGGAATTCCTGCAGACGGGAATTATCTTGGAGTCTGTGTCAGAGAATGGAAGGGTCATGAAAAAGCATATTCTAAAGTCCTTGCAGATTTCGCTGATTACCTTTTTCATCATTTTGCCATCACTACAGTCTTCATTCCCATGCAAAGAAAGTACATTGATGATTCTATTTTAAGCAAGAATATTGCCAGACAGATGAAAACACCTTCTTTTATACTATCTGAATATTATACTGCAGAAGAAACCATGGGAATCATCAGCAAAATGAATATTCTTCTTGGAGTAAGATTACATTCCTTAATTTTCGCCGCCTGCTGTAATGTCCCTCCGATTGCGCTTGTCTATGAATCCAAAGTGTCTTCTTTTATGGAGTATATTGGCCTTGACAGATTAATTGCCGGAGATGTATCAGATATTACTCTTGAAAATCTTATCAGTGTTTATACTTATATCAGAGAAAACGAAACTGACATTAAAGATAAGCTAAGTAAGCAATCCACTTCATTAAGAATAAAAGCCATAGAAAATGCTTCATTGGCTATTGAGCTGAAAAACAAAAAGGGAGAAAAAAATGAAAGTTAATGTTTTAGGGACATTAGTTGATAATATTACCAGAGAACAGGCGAAAAGTACATTTTTTGCCTTTTTATCCTCTGGGAAAACAAACACAATTTACACTCCAAATGCAGAGATCTGCATGGAAGCTTATCAAAACAGTACCTTCAGAGAGGTCTTGAATAGAGGCACCTTAGTGATACCAGACGGGCAGGGGGTTGTTCTTGCTTCCAGAATTTTAAAAACGCCGGTTAAAGAAAAGGTAGGCGGTTTTAAACTGACTCTTTCCATTTTTGAAAGTAATCAGAAGGTTTCTTGTTATCTTCTTGGTTCAAAACCTGGTGTCACAGATAAAGCAGTTAAAATAATAAATGAGAAATATAAAAACATTACCATATGCGGCCACAGAAACGGATATTTTTCTGAGAAAGACATCCCGGGTATCATTGATGATATTAATCAAAGCCATGCACAGTTTCTTATGGTTGGTCTTGGTGCACCAAAACAGGAAATTTTCATTGATCAGCATCAAGACCAAATTAACTGTGCTGTCATCATGGGGGTGGGCGGAAGTATCGACGTCATAGCCGGTGAAGTAAAAAAAACACCCGATATCTTTGTGAAACTCTCACTAGAATGGTTTCACAGACTAATCACGCAACCAAAAAGGTTAAAAAGAATGCTTAAGATACCTGTATTTCTTCTTATTTGTCTTAAAAAAAGAATTTTCCAGCAGAATTACTGATATTCATTAAAAGCTTCTAACATGGCAATAATATTGTCAAGAGGTGTTTCAGGCATAATCGAATGACTGGTTCCGCCAATATACCCGCCACCAAATTTTCCAAGTTGCCTGATAAGATGATGAACCTCATCTTTTACTTCCTGTTTTGTTCCGTTTACCATTGTTCCTTGTACATCCACACCTCCGTAAAAGCATAGATATCCTCCGAATCTTCTTGATAATTCATCTATGTTCATGGCTTGTGGCTGTACCGGATTTAAAACATTTAATCCGATATCAATCAGATCGGGTAGAATGTCTATTACATTTCCACATAAATGCATAAAGACATTCATATGATTATCCCTTACTTTCCGGAACATTTTCTTATATGCCGGTTTATATATCCTTCTCCAGTCTTCAGGGTTCATCAATAAAGTTCGTTGGCTGCCCCAGTCATCAGAGAAGTAGACGGCATCTGCCTTAAGTTTTATCCAGTTGTCTATCTGCTTCAGATTGAACTCAAGTACCTTTTCCTGTAATAGAGCAAAATTTTCATAATCTAAATATGGATCCATCAGCATATTATTGAATCCTCGAAGCATCCATAGTCGTTCAAAAAGAGTAAACCAGACTGTTCCCACTTTATATTTATCTTTGTTTTTTGCATATCTCTCTGATGCGGAAATAAACCAGTCTTCATTTCCTCCTTCAGGAAAGGAAACTTCATTTATTAAATGATATCCTTTTTCAAGAGGATGTTGAAAGGTTCTGGCTCCATGTCCGTCGTCAATCCAGCCGACATTCCATTCATCAAACCATTTTTTTTCATTTAATTTCTCTGTCTTCTCAATTCTTTCAGGCGCATGATATCCACAAACAATCATATCTTCAAAAATGGTTTTTCTGAGGTTTTCTATCTTTTCTGTTTTTTCATTGTTCTTTTCATTTAACCATTCATAGTTAATGTCAATTTGTACGGGAAGGTGCTCTGGCCCTCCAAAAGATATAGCACGTTGAAGATTTTCTTTTCCTGTCATCTATTCGATTTCCTTTCTCTTTTATCAGTTAATCATCTACCTTTAATTTCGATAAACGATATAAAAACTGCTTTGATAAAGTCCGACCTCTGTTAGGAGTTTTTAAAAGAATTTTCAAGTGATATATAGTAATATTGCATTTATAACGGTCTCTTTTCAGGAGTTCCTGCTTTTCTTGGATAGATATCAGGTGTTTTTTCAGTTTTATCAATAAATAGTAATGTTCTGTCATAATCACTGAAAGGAAGTACTATTTTTCTGCTTTCTTTTAGTCTTCCGCCCAGTTTTCGGATGGAAGTGCTGGCATCTTCTTCAATATTTGCTTTCATAGCAATAAACTGACCACCTTTTTCCACAAAAGGGAGGCAATATTCACATAGAATACTAAGAGGTGCAACCGCTCTTGCCGTTGCATAATGGTATTTTTCCCGATAATTTTTGTCTCTTCCTCCGTCTTCAGCTCTCGAATGTAATGTTTCAATCTGCGTCAATTTAAAGTAAGTAATTACTTCATCAAGAAAATTTATTCTTTTCCTTAGTGAATCAAGCAGTGTGATTTTTCCTTCATACCCAACAATTTTCAGGATAATTCCAGGAAATCCCGCGCCTGTACCTACATCAATCAAACTTTTTTGTCTGTCTAGAAAAGGGAAAAGTGTTAGACTGTCTAAATAGTGTTTTATGGCAATATCTTCTTCCTTAATAATTGAAGTAAGGTTTATTTTTTCGTTATAGTTTAATAATAACGCTGTAAACTGTTTAAGTTTTATATATGTTTCTTCTGAATAGGGAATGCTAAGCTCTGAAAATCCTTTTTGTAAAATATCCTTCATCTGTTTTCTCTTTTCTTCTGATCTAAGTGAATCAGCAGCACATTGATATCAGCAGGGGAAACTCCGGAAATTCTTGAAGCCTGTCCCAATGAAACCGGACGAATCTTCTGAAGTTTCTGCCTCGCTTCCATACTGATTCCCTGTAAGGCTGAATAATCTGTTTCTTCAGGAAGAAGATAATTCTCAAGTTTTTTATATTGTTTTACCTGTTTTTTCTGTCTTTCCATATATCCTTCATACTTGCTTGAAATCTCTATTTCTTCTTCTGTAAATAAATCAAGTGCCACATGGTCTTCATCTATTTCCTTTAAACTCTGATAAGTAATTTCAGGTCTTTTCAAAAGCGCATCAAGCGTAATCCCACTGATGACTTCAGTAGAGCCGTATTTTGCAAGAAACTGATTCGCTTTTTTAGGTGAAACCACTGTTTTCTTTAATCTTATAAGCTGTTCTTCTATATTTCTCATTTTTTCATTAAATCTGTCATATCTCTCTTGTGATATTAGTCCAAGCTGATAACCATATTCAGTTAATCTCATGTCTGCATTATCTTGTCTCAGCAATAAGCGATATTCACTTCTTGATGTCATCATTCGATAGGGTTCATTAGTTCCTTTTGTAACAAGATCATCAATCAATACGCCGATATATGCTTCTGACCGATCAAGTATTAAGGGTTCTTTATGGTCAAGCTTCAAACTGGCATTAATGCCTGCCATTAACCCTTGTGCAGCTGCTTCCTCATATCCTGAACTGCCATTGCTTTGACCTGCACTATATAATCCTTCAAAGTTTTTGAATTCAAGTGTCTTTTTCAATTGCAGAGGATCAAAACAATCATATTCAATAGCATAAGCTGATCTCATGACACTGACATTTTCAAGACCTTTGACTGATTTCAGCATTTTGTCCTGCACTTCTTCAGGAAGAGAACTCGACATTCCTTGAACATACATTTCTTCTGTATCCAATCCCATCGGTTCAATAAACAGCTGATGTCTTTCTTTATCTTTAAAACGGACGACTTTGTCTTCAATTGAGGGACAGTATCTTGGTCCGGTTCCTTTAATATCTCCACTGAACAAAGGAGATCTGTGAAGATTTTCATTAATGATCTGATGTGTTTTTTCGTTTGTATATGTTAAATAACAAGAAATCTGATTTATATCGATTTTTTCAGTTTCAAACGAAAAAGGTACAATAGGGGTATCTCCTTTTTGCTCTTCCATTTTAGAAAAATCAAGACTTCTTTTATTGACTCTGGATGGAGTACCTGTTTTAAAACGCATAATCTCTACACCTATTGATTTAAGAGATTCAGACAATCTGTTGGCAGGGAACAAGCCATCCGGTCCTCCTTCATAGCTGATTTCTCCAATAATGATACGCCCTTTTAAGTATGTTCCGGTACATATAATTGCACACTTACATTCATATATCGCATTTGTATTGGTTTTTACACCGCAAACTTTATTGTTTTCAAACAAAATATCAGTCACTTCTGCCTGTCTGACTTCCAGATTTTCCTGTTTTTCTAAAATATGCTTCAATTCCTGCTGATATTTTCTTCTGTCTATCTGCGCACGTAATGAGTAAACCGCAGGACCCTTCGCTAAATTCAGCATTTTAGATTGAATAAGCGTCTGATCTGCAGATTTTCCCATTTGTCCGCCTAAAGCATCTATTTCTCTCACCAGATGTCCTTTTGCAGTTCCCCCAATACTCGGGTTACAGGGCATGTTTGCAATAAAGTCATTATTTAAAGTAAAAAGAATTGTTTTTTTCTGCAGTCGTGCCAAAGAGAGAGCTGCTTCACACCCTGCATGTCCAGCTCCAATGACAATTGCATCATATTTTCCTGCCACATACTCCATCTTATTTACCTACACAGAAGTTTTTAAATATATTTTCAATAATATCTTCTCCTGCACTTTCTCCTGTTATGCAACTCAATTGTTCCAAAGCTTCAGTTAAATCAACTGCAAACAGATCTAAAAACTGCTCGTTTTCTTCAATCACTTTTTGTAAAGCTTCCAATGCCAAATCTACATGTCTTTTATGTCGTTGATTGGTCAATGTTATTTCTGTTATTTCAACTTTTCCTTTTTCCAGGTAATCAATAATATATTTTTCAATTTCCTCTACTCCAATGCTGTTAATCAGACTTGTTCTGATGACATCTTTTTCTCCTAGAACCTCATTAAATTTATTTCCGCTATCTAAATCTGTTTTGTTAATGACAATCACTGAAGCTTGATTTATCAAAGTTCTTATTTCATCAGTATCTTTTTCTGCAGCATCAATAACAAGTATTGATAAGCTTGCATTTTTAATAGCATTTTTTGTTTTTTCTATTCCAATGTTTTCAATAAGGTCATCTGTATTTCTGATTCCTGCAGTATCATATAAATTGACAGGATATCCTTTCATATTCAGATGAACTTCAATGATATCTCTGGTGGTTCCTGGAATATGGGTTACAATTGCTTTTTCTTCTCCTGCAAGTTTATTGATTAATGTTGATTTTCCGGCATTTGGAGGGCCATAGATAACAATATTCAGTCCTTCTCTTAAAATGAGACCTGTTTCAAAGTTTTCTGTCAGTTTTTCCAGTTCTTTCATTATCGCTTTTGTTTTTATTTTTGTTTCTCTGATGTTGATGGCATCGTCTTCGTATTCAGGATAATCAATGGTCACACTGATATGAGATAGCAAATCAACAATTTCTTTTCTTATTTTTTTAATTTCTTTTCCAGCTTTTCCTTCAAGCTGCAATATTGCTGCCTGTTCACTTTTAGATGTTTCTGAATTAATCAGATCCATAACGGCTTCAGCCTGTGAAAGATCAATTCTTCCATTTAAAAAAGCTCTTTTAGTAAATTCACCTGGTTCTGCAGGAGCTGCACCTTTTTTAAAAAGTAGGTTCAAAATTTTCTTAGTGACTTCGCTACCACCATGGCAATGTATTTCAATGATATCTTCTCTTGTATATGTTCTGGGTGATTTCATTTTCAAAAGCAGTACCTGGTCTATCAATTTATTGTTCTCATCAATAATCTTTCCATAGGTCATCTGATGTGAAATGATCTCATCAAAATTCTGACTGCATGTAAAAACTTCTCTGGCTATATGAAAAGCCTTAGCTCCACTTATTCTGATAACAGCTATTCCTCCTCTTCCCGGAGGAGTAGATACTGCAGCAATGGTATTTGATTTAATCATCATCTTCTCCTATTAAAAAGGGATGATATCATTATACATGATTCATCCCTCATTTTTAACTGTTTTGGTTTATCCGATGCTCTTAATGACTACTTTTCTGTGAGGTTCTTCACCAACGCTGTATGTTTCAATTTTGTCATTCTGCTGAAGTGTAGAGTGTATGATTCGTCTTTCATAGGGATTCATCGGTTCTAAAGAGACACTTTTCTTACTGTCTATCGCTTTTTTTGCCAGTCTATTCGCTAGGACCACCAGAGTTTCTTCTCTTTTCACTCTGTATCCTTCTGTATCAATGATCACTTTTTTATATACAGGGTTGTTTCTGTTCACAACAATGCTTGTGATGAACTGAATAGCATCAAGTGTTTCACCATGTCTTCCGATAATAACACCGCTTTTATTTGTCTTGATATCTACTAAAAGCTTCTCATCGCTGTCTTCAACATTAATTGTTGCTTCCATTCCCATTTTACCCATTAACTCACTTAAGAAGTCATTGGCTATTTCTGCTGAATAATCATGTAAAGTAACTCTTATAATAGCGTCTTTTTCTTTTTTGATTCCAAGTAACCCTTTACTGCTGCTTTCTTGTAATATCTCAATTTCTACTTGCTCTTCAGTAACATCTAATTGTTCTAACGCCAAACTGATGGCTTCTTCTACGGTTTTGCCGCTTTGTTCAATTACTACATTACCCATTATTTTTTATCTCCCTCTTTAGTTGTTTCAATTTCAAGTTTTTTATCTTTATCTGCTTTTTCCTTATCCTGCATTTTATTTGTCAGAAGCTGCTGTCCAATCTGGAATGCATAGGTGATGATCCAATATAAGCTCATGCTTGCTGGCATAATAAAGGAAAAATACAATGTCATTAACGGAAGCATATACAGCATCATGCTGTTCATTCCGGCTGTAGGATCTTTTTTATTAGGATCCTTTTTCACAGGTTGTGTCTGAGCGGTTTTTCTTTTTGTCAATATAGTAGAATAAACAGTTAATCCCACGGCAATGATCGGTAAAATCAGAACCGGTAAGTATGTGCTCATCTCAGGTCCAAAGATAACAGATGGTATATATGATGGTGTTATTCCTAAGTTTAATCCAAGAAAGTTCAGATTGATTAATTCACTTGATGAAATATATTCAGAAACAGAAGCCAGTTTTTCTGGACTATGATTCAATAAATTCATGATATTCAACTGGTTAACTACTTTTACTGAATTTAAAGTTCCTGCAGTGATTGTTGGAATATCAAGTGCTTTATCAATTCCAAGATCAACAAGCAGTTTGTTTGCAATATTTGCAATCTGCACCCAGCTTTTACCTAACATATAGGATAATGGACTTCTTAGTACTGTATATAATCCAATCAGTATTGGAAACTGCAATAACATAGGAAGACATCCGCCTGCGCAACTGACATTATTTTCTTTATATAGTTTCTGTATTTCCTGATTCTGCTTTTCCTGATCGTTTTTGTATTTCTGTTTGATTTTTTCAACTTCAGGAGCTAAAGAGCTCATTTTATTGGTTGATTTTAATGATTTAATTGTTAATGGCAGTAATACCAGTTTTATTATGACAGTGAAAATAATAATTGCCACTCCATAATTCTGAAAGGCCATTGTCTTATAAATGAAATATAAAAACTGCCCGAATGCGGTATATAGAAAATCCATTTCTTTCTCCTTTTATTTTTGACTATTTTACGGGGTCGTATCCACCTTTGCTAAATGGATTACATCGTAAAACTCTCCAGACTGCCATAAAAAACCCTTTAAAGGCTCCATGTCTTTCAATAGCAATAATAGCATATTCAGAACAGGTAGGTGTATATCGGCACGACGGAAGTGTATGAGGAGATATTCCTTTTCTATATATGTTAATCAGAAATATGAAAAACTTCTTAATCATGTGTTTCACCAATAAAAAGATTTGAGTTGTTTAGAAGATACTTCATTTCTCGACAGATATCATTATATTCCGGGAATTCTTCTGTTTTACGAATAACAAATACAATTTCAGCCGTTTTTATATCTTTTTCGAATGTTCTGTAACATTCTTTAACCAATCTTTTTAGTCTGTTTCTTTTTACACTACTTTTATATGCTTTTTTGCTGACAGTAATCCCAATTTTGTTAGCTGAACCTTCTATACTATATAAACTAAGATATTTTCCAAATTTGCATTTTCCACGTCTATATATTCTGGCAAATTCATAATTTTTTCTTAAAGATTCTGCCTGCATATTTACCAATAAAACTTAAAGCTTAAAAAAGATCACAATCTGCGACCTTTATGCTGTAAGTTTTTTTCTGCCTTTCTGTCTTCTGCTGCTAAGAATCCTTCTGCCGCTAGCAGTTTTCATTCTTTTTCTAAAGCCGTGCTCTCTGCTTCTCTGTCTTTTTTTAGGTTGGTACGTTCTTTTCATTAAAGTGCAACTCCTATCTTTGTAATATTGTTTTATATCAATGCAGTATTATTCTTCTTACTATAATCTGCTTCTATTCTATTTATAAAGCAAGTGATATTATACATAATATAATAAGCATTGTCAAGGAAAACAACAAGCATTAAATATGTTTTCCACAGATTTAAAAATTAATTAAATTATACCTTGAATTCAAGTTTTTTTTCTGATATATTATTACTTACCTGTTGATAACTTACACTTTTCAACAGCTCACAAAAGATAAAAACATTAGTTAAATGTTTATTAACATGTTTTTATCTTTTTTTGCTAAACGGGGGGGAATAATAAATGTTTTTAAGTCTGGAAGAACTTTGGAGTAATGTTCTTGAATTGCTGAAATCTGAAATGACCGAAATCGGGTTTAATACCTGGTTAAAGCCTATAAAACCATTAAATATTGATGAACAGACAATAACATTGGAAGTTGAAGTTGAGTTTACAAAAGGGGTATTAGAGAGCAGATATCTTGATTTAATTAAAAATGCAATATTACAATTAACCGGAAATAATTTTAATATTGTTTTTTTATTGCCTAATCAGAACATCGAGCATGAGGAAAAAATTGACTATGCAAATGTTAATAAACAGATTTCTTCTTATTCTTCTTTAAATCCTGAGTATACCTTCAGTAAATTTGTCATTGGTAGCAGTAATCGGTTTGCTCACGCAGCAGCTGTCGCAGTAGCAGAAGCTCCGGCAGCAGCCTATAATCCTTTGTTTTTATATGGAAGCAGCGGTCTTGGAAAAACACATCTGATGCATGCGATCGGTCATCACATTCTAAAACACAATAAAAATGTGAAAGTAATGTATGTACAGAGTGAAAAATTTACAAATGACCTGATTAATGCCATCACTAACAGAAGTCTTGAAGCATTCAGAGAAAAATATAGAACGATTGATGTACTTTTAATTGATGATATTCAATTTATTGCTGGAAAAAAACAGACACAAGAGGAGTTTTTCCATACTTTCAACACTTTATATGAGAGTAATAAACAGATTATTATCTCATCTGATAATCCGCCAAGTAAAATTGAAACACTCGAAGACCGATTGAAAACCAGATTTGAACAGGGGTTGATTGCTGATATAGAGTCACCTGATTATGAAACAAGAATTGCCATTTTAAGAAAAAAAGCATCTAATGACAATGTTGTTGTTCCTGATGAAGTCATGGAATATATTGCCAATAATTTTGTTTCAAATATCAGAATATTACAAGGAGCATTAACCAGAATAATTGCATATGCTTCCTTATCAAATCGTGATATTGATCTGGAATTAGCTGAAAATGTGTTAAAAGACATAAAAAACAAGCAAAATGAAAGCGAAGTGACAATTCCTGTCATTATCAATGTTGTTTCTAAGTATTTTGGCATTACTCCAAAAGAAATGACTTCTAAATCAAGAAGTCGTGATGTTTCTTTTCCGAGACAGATTGCCATGTATTTAAGCCGTAAGCACACCAATACATCTTTACCAAAAATAGGAAGATATTTTGGCGGAAGAGATCACACCACTGTTATTCATGCCTGCGATAAAATCAAAGGAAATTTAAAAAGAGATAAAGAGTTATTCAGGCAGATTGAAGAAAATGAAAGATTATTGAATCAATAGTTATTAACAAATTACTGTTGATAAGTTTATAACTATTTGTGGATTTTTTATAAAAAAGAATGATATAATTTTTTCATGAAGTTATCAATAACCTTTAAGGGATTTTGTAAACAGCCAAGACATGCGATGTATCAGTGCTTTGTCAACGTTGTTAACATTATTAACAGCCTATACTACTAATACTACTAAAAGTTATATACTAAATAAAAAAAAGGGGAAATAAAAAATGAAAATATTCTGCATGAAAAAAGATTTAAACGAAGCTGTTTCTTCTACACAGAGAGCAGTATCAAATAAGTCCATTTTAGCTGTTTTAGAAGGAATACTTATTACAGCAAAAGATAATAAAATAATTTTACGTGGAAATGATATGGAAATGGGAATTGAATATACAGTTGCCGGTGTTATTGAAGAAGAAGGATCTGTTGTTCTGACCTCAAGATATTTTTCTGAAATAGTAAGAAAGTTTCCAGATGGAAATATTGAAATCTCTTGTGATGATTCATATAAAGTTAATATCAGATGCAGTAATTCAAATATTGATTTAATTGGATTAAATCCACAGGGTTTTCCTGAAATTCCATCAGTTAATGAAAATAATGCTATTACATTAAAACAGGAAATTTTAAGAAATATGATCAGACAAGTTGTTTTCAGTGTAAGTATTGATGAAAAAATGCCTGTTTTAACAGGATGTTTACTTGAATCAGCTGATAATTGTATTTATATGGTATCTATTGATGGATATAGAATGTCATTCAGAAAAGAATATATATTAGGAATTAAAGAAGGAGTGACTGTTGTCATACCTGGAAAAGCTTTAAATGAAGTAGCAAGATTATTAAAAGAAGATGATAAAGAAGTCAGTATTCATTATGGGAAAAATCAGATTTTATTTGACTTTGGAAACTGTAAATTAATTACCAAACTTTTACAGGGAGATTATTTAAATTATAAGAGTATTTATCCGGACAGCTATGAAACAGAAATTGAGGTTGAAACAAAAGCTTTACTTGATGCAGCAGACAGAGCTAATTTAATTATTACAGAAGATAAAAGAACACCTGTAAAATTTGAAATTGACGATAAATATGCAAAAGTATATTCAGTAACAGATATTGGAAGAGTAGAAGAAACTGTCAAGATAAGTAAAGAAGGAAAAGATATTTCAATTGCTTTTAATCCGAAATTTATTATGGATGCTTTGAAAAACATAGAAGATGAGAAAATTAAAATATCATTCTCCGGAAGCATAGGACCTTGTGTGATTTCGCCTATAAACAGCGATGAATTTTCTTATGTTATATTACCTGTAAGGACAAATTAATGGAAAAAGTGAAAATCACAACAGAATATATTAAATTAGATCAGTTTCTGAAATACATGGGAATTGCAGAAAATGGTTCTCATGCTAAAGAAATCATTTTAGCTGAAGATATTCTTGTTAATGGTGAATTAGAAAAGAGAAGAGGAAGAAAACTCTATAAGAACGACGTGATCGAATTAAATAATGCTAAATTCATCATTGAATGAGGAAAAAGTTTGTTTATTACGGAAATTCAGCTGAAAAATTTCAGAAATTATCATGATTTGCTTATATATCCTCAAAAAGATATCAATCTTATCTATGGTAAGAATGCTCAAGGAAAGACCAATTTAATAGAATCTGTTTATCTGGCTTCAACCGGAAGATCTCACCGGGCAATTAAAGAAAATCAGTTGATTAAAGAAGGTGAAAACGGATATTTAATAAAAATCAAAGGGATAAAGGATGATATTCCTTTTTCTTTGGAAATAAAGTATATAAAAGGTGAAAAAAGACAGATAAAGATTAACGGGTTATTAGTAAGTAAGCTTGGAGAAATGATAGGTGTATTGAATACTGTCATTTTTTCACCTGAGGATTTACAAATTATCAAACAGGGCCCTTCAGAAAGAAGAAGATTCATTGATATTCTGATCAGTCAGACAAGTTCTACTTATTTTTATAAACTTCAAAAACTGAACAGAATAATAAAACAGAAAAATGCAGTATTAAAAAAGTACCAGCATAAGGAATTGACTGATCTGTTAGATGTTTATAACAATAAACTTGAAGATATATCGTATGAAATCATCAAAGAAAGAGTAAAATTTTTAGAAGAAACAGAAAAACACTTTAATATTTTTATAAAAAAGCTTTCTAATAACAATGAAACTGGAGAAATTAAATATATTTCTTCTCTAGGATTTACAAGAGAAGAAATAAAGAAAAACATTCATAATAATATAAAAAATGAAATAAAAAATAAAATGACATTATATGGACCGCATAGAGATGATTTCACAATTTTTATCAATGATAAAGATGTGAAATTTTTTGGATCACAAGGACAGCAGAGAACTTCAGTTTTAGCACTTAAGTTATCAGAAATAGAGATTATCAAGGAAAAAACAGGATATTTTCCGGTTTTGCTGCTAGATGATGTCATGAGTGAACTTGATCTCAGCAGAAGAAAATTTCTTACTGAAAGCATATTGACAAGACAGACATTTATTACTAGTACAGAGAAAAAAAATTACAGTCAATTTTTAGATAAAACCACTTTCTATCATGTAAGTCAAGGAATCGTTGAACAGAGATAAAAATTGAAAAAAGTATGTAAATGTTATATAATAATATATAATGTTTAAGAAATGGAGAGTATAATGTTTCTTCATATTGGTGGAGAATATTTGATTAGAGAAAGTAATATAATTGGAATTTTTGATATTGAAAACACTACAATTTCAAAGTTAACAAGAGAATATCTAAATGATAAAGAAAAAGAGAAATCAATTATTTCTGTCAGTGACGAAATGCCTAAAACATTCATTGTTACTGAAGAACAGGGTAAAGTAAAAGTATATATTACATCTATTTCATCAAAAACATTGGAAAAAAGAAACAGAAGTGGAGTTTAATTAACAATGACAAATATTAACAGTTATGACGAGTCAAATATACAGGTTTTAGAGGGACTGGAAGCCGTCAGAAAAAGACCTGGTATGTATATAGGATCTACTTCATTAAGAGGATTACATCATCTTGTATACGAAATTGTGGCCAACAGTATTGATGAAGCTCTTGCCGGGAGATGTGACAGAATAGAAATATACATTGATAAAGGTAATATAATCACAGTTAGTGATAATGGAAGCGGAATTCCTGTAGGAATTCATCAGAAAATGGGAATTCCTACGCTTGAAGTCGTTCATACCGTTTTACATGCAGGAGGAAAATTCGGTTCAGGAGCTTATACGATTTCTGGAGGATTACATGGGGTTGGTGCATCAGTTGTTAATGCTTTATCTGAATGGATGCAGGTTACAGTAAATAGAAATGGAAAAATTTATACGCAGCGTTATGAAAAAGGAATCACAAAATCCCCACTTGAGATACTTGGAGATACTGAAGTAACAGGAACAAAGACTGTATTTAAAGCAGATGAGACCATTTTTGAAAGCATTGAATATGATTATGAAAGTATGCTGACCAGATACAGAGAAATGGCTTTTTTGAATAAAGGTGTATATATTAAGCTTGTTGACAGAAGAGAAGATGAGCCAGTTGAGAATATTCTTCATTATGAAGGAGGAATTTCATCATTTGTTCAGTATCTAGACAGAAGTAAAGAAAGCTTAATGCCTGCTCCCATTTACTTTATGTTTGAAAAAGACGGCTCTTCTGTTGAAATAGCCATGCAATATAATGACAGTTACGCAGAAACAGTTTTCAGCTATGCAAACAACATTGCCACTATAGAAGGAGGTATGCATATCACCGGATATAGATCAGCGCTGACAAAAGTATTGAATGATTACGCAAGGAAAGTATCTTATTTAAAAGAAAATGATAAGAATCTTCAAGGAGAAGATGTCAGAGAAGGATTGACAGCAGTTCTTAGCGTGAAATTACCTGAACCACAGTTTGAGGGACAAACCAAGTCAAAACTTGGAAACAGCTATATGAGAACCATGGTGGAACAGACAGTGAATGAAAAATTAGCTGCTTTTATGGAAGAAAACCCAAGTATAGCAAAAGTTGTCATGGATAAATGCCTGAATGCAGCAAGGGCACGAGAAGCTGCCAGAAAGGCCAGAGAGCTGACAAGACGAAAGAATGTATTTGAAGGTAATTCTTTACCAGGAAAATTAGCCGATTGTTCAGATACTGACCCTGCAAAATGTGAAATATTCATTGTTGAAGGAGATTCTGCTGGAGGCAGTGCAAAACAAGGCAGAGAAAGAAAATACCAGGCAATTCTTCCATTGTGGGGAAAAATGCTTAATGTTGAAAAATCAAGAATAGATAAAGTCATCAATAATGAAAAACTTCATCCTTTAATTACAGCATTAGGAACAAGTATAGGAGATGAATTCAATCTTTCAAAATTAAGATATCACAAGGTTATTTTAATGGCTGATGCTGATGTTGATGGTGCTCATATCAGAATGCTTCTGTTAACATTTTTATACAGACATATGAGACAATTGATTGAAAACGGAAATATCTATATAGCTCAACCACCTTTATATAAGGTAGAAAAAGGAAAAACATTCTTCTATGCTTATAACGACAAAGATATGGAAAGGGAATTAGTAGAAAGACAATGGAATAAGAAGGAATGCTCTATTCAAAGATATAAAGGTTTAGGAGAAATGAGTGCGGAACAGTTGTGGGAGACAACAATGAATCCGGAAACACGTATTATTTTAAGGGTAGATTTAGATGATGCGATGGCTGCGGAAAGTACTGTTACAGATTTAATGGGAAATGATGTGCTTCCAAGGAAAGAATTCATTCAAAAGCATGCAAAAGATGTAAAACTTGAAAATCTGGACATATAGATAGAGATAAAAAAGTTTCACGTGAAACATATCACGTGAATTTTTTTTATGTTATACTAAAAAAAAAGAGTAAGGGGAAGTAAATGGCAAAAGTCATCGCAATAGCAAATCAAAAAGGGGGAGTTGGTAAAACGACTACCGCTATCAATCTCAGTGCCAGTTTAGCTCAATTAAATAAGAGAACATTACTTATTGATAACGATCCACAGGGAAATTCGAGTAGTGGATTAGGTATTGATAAATATAAAGTCACAAAATCCACTTACGAAGTAATTATTAATGATTTAGACATTAAAGAAGCGATTATTGACACAATGATTGATGCTTTAAAAATATGTCCATCAAATATCAATCTGGCAGGTGCGGAAATTGAATTAGTAAGTCAGATGATGAGAGAAAACAGGTTAAAAAATGCTTTAAAGGAAATCAGGGACGTTTTTGATTATATTATTATCGACTGTCCTCCTTCTTTAGGATTATTAACATTGAACTCTTTAACAGCTGCTGATACTATCCTTGTCCCGATTCAATGCGAATATTATGCACTTGAAGGATTATCACAACTAATGCAGACAGTTAAACTGGTAAAAAAGCACTTGAATCCCAGTTTAGAAGTAGAAGGCGTTGTTTTAACTATGTTTGATCAAAGAACAAACCTGTCTCTTGAAGTAGCAGAGGAAGTCAGAAAGCATTTTGGAAATAAAGTATATGGAACAATCATTCCCAGAAATGTCAGATTGAGTGAAGCACCCAGTTATGGACTTCCTGTTTTAAAATATGATCCAAGCTCAAAAGGAGCAATCAGTTATCTTGAACTGGCTAAAGAAGTTATAGAGTGCACATAATATAGGGGGAAAAATGAAAAAAGGATTAGGAAAAGGCCTGGAAGCTTTATTCGAAAGCGCAACTGAAGAAGAAAAAAGAACAGTAACGGAAGTTGACATAAATTTAATCAACAGAGATGTAAATCAGCCTAGAAAGTTATTTAATGAAGAAGAATTAAATAATCTTGCTCAATCAATTGCATCAAATGGCATCATTCAACCATTGATTGTCAGAAAAGTGGACAATGGCTATACGATTATTGCTGGTGAAAGACGATGGAGAGCAGCAAAAAAACTGAAATTAAAGGTGGTACCGATTGTTGTCAGAGAGGTTACCGATAAACAAATTCTGGAATTTGCTTTAATAGAGAACATTCAGAGAAAAGATTTAAATGCAATTGAAGAAGCAAAAGCTTTTAAAAGACTTCAGGACGAATACAACATGACTCAGGAAGAAATATCACTGAGCGTTGGAAAAAGCAGAGTAGCGATAACTAATAAACTGAGATTATTAAATTTAGACAGCACGCTTCAAGAATTTATTGAAAAAGAACAGCTGTCTGAAGGTCATGGAAGAGCTTTACTTGGTATAGAAGATAAAAAGTTACGTCTTGAAGTAGCAGTGAAAGCGATAGAGAACGGGTTGAATGTAAGGGAAATTGAAAAAATAGCTAATGCGGCACCTAAAAAGAAGAAAGAAAAGCAACCAGTTCTAAATGAAGAGGAATATGCTTATGTAGAAAATGTTCTTGCCAAAAAGCTTGGAACCAGAGTAAAAATCACTAGAAGCAGTAAAAAGGGAAAAATAGTGATAGAATATTTTTCATTAGAGGGATTAAACAGAATCATTGATATCATAAAGAAATAGTGGAAGGTTTCACGTGAAACCAGGGGGAAAAAAGAATGGATCAGACAACATTATTAATCGTATGTTTTGCAGGGACAGCTATTATATCTAGTTTAATTAGCTTCATTATATCTGCAAGCATATCAAAGAAGAAATCTTTCAGGCATATTAATAAAGTACTAAAAAATGCAGAGAATGCAAAGAGCTATAAAGAAGTTGCAGCTATCACAGCAAAAATAGTGGACGATCATGTCGTTGAGCATAATATAATCAATGGGAAGATAAATGATCTTATTATTGAAAAAGTCAATAATATAAAGAAAGTGGCTTCTGTGAGATATGATTCAACACCAGACAGTGGAGGTAAGATGAGCTTTTCAATTGCATTATTAAACGAAAAGAATTCAGGAATAATTTTAACAAATATCTATATGAGAGAAGCAAGCTTTTTATATTTAAGAGAAATCAATAAAGGAAAATGTGATATTGACTTATCAGATGAGGAAAGGGGAGTAATGCTAAAAGCAACAAACAGTGACAAATAATGTAATATATTATATTTTGTTTTACTATAGAAAAGCCTATTTTAAGGCTTTTTTTTATAGGCATATAAGAAAGATAAGATATATTTAAACAAAAAATTATTGACTTATGTAGGGTTAAATGTTATATTAATTTTTGCATGTGGAGAGATGGTCGAGTTGGTTTAAGGCACCGGTCTTGAAAACCGGCGTAGGGGCGACCCTACCCTGGGTTCGAATCCCAGTCTCTCCGCCACAATGCGGAGAAGTACCCAAGTCGGCTGAAGGGGACGGTTTGCTAAATCGTTAGTAGGGGTAACTCTAGCGAGGGTTCGAATCCCTCCTTCTCCGCCATAAAAAGCCTTTAAATAGCACGTTTCAGTGCTTTTTTTTATTTTTAAAAAAGGAAAATATTTAAAAAAATCGTCACCTTTGTGCCTAAAATGTGCCTACGATTGGATTTGGTAAAGACTCAATAACGTCTTTTTGCATATTTGGAATAAGGTGAGAATAAGTAATTAAAGTAATATTTACATTAGAGTGACCATTCTGATTGGATTTTACGATTAGCTGTTTTTATGCATAATCCTATCCTTGCAAGGCTGGAAAGAATGCCTGATGTATAGACAGCAACCTTAAAAAAAACACCACCTATCATAAATGCTGGATAATAAGAGACAAAGCAGAAAACACCTGGGGCCAACATGACCAGCAAAGCAAATATGCGTCCTAGCAAATCGAACACCCACGTTTCAGAAGTGTATTTATATCGTTTTAATAAAGAAGAGGTAGCTGCAAACTCGGCAAATTTCATAAAAACAAAGACTGTAATCCAAAATGAAGCAAGTCCGGTTATGTTTAAAACTAAAAGAGCAGACATGACATATATGAAATCGGCTATAACATCAAACTTTGCGCCGAATTTACTGCACACATCCAGCACTCGTGCCAATGCACCATCTACTAGGTCACTCATGAAGATAACCGCAAAAAAACAGAGTGCCAATATTAAAGTATTTTCCAGAATACAAAGTACCAGAACAGGAGCCAACATAATGCGTAAAGAGGTGATGAAGTTTGGAAAATGCCTTTTTAAGTACATTATTCTGCTGACCTCACACCTAACCGGTAACCCTCATTTTTTATTGTCTCAATATCTTTAAACTGGTATTTGACTGCAGCAAAAGGTGTTTCTCCACGAAGAAGCTCAGTAAGCTTTTCGAGCTCAATTATCTGTTCTGCTCCCCCTGAAGTAGAAAATAAGAGGATACGCTTTCCGGTAAAACTGTCAATTCTGCCAATGTAATTTGAAAGCGCTTCAGGAACCGCGCTGCCATAATTTGGCATGCCAAACACAATCACTTCATAATCTGATATATCAGATGAAAGATCTTGCCTCGGATTTGTAAGTGTCACCTCAAAACCTGAATCATTAAGCCCTTTTCCAATAGAATACGCAACGTCTGCTGGTGCGGAAGTAAGTCCAGGTTGATAAACAATAAGTGCTTTTTCCGCATTTACTGTTTCAGCGATCATTATTTCTGTACGGTCGCTATATTCCTTTTTAGCTGTTGCTATAAACCAGTTTACGGCTATAATAATAGCAATGACAAAAGAGACGATGATTATTAGTGCTATAAGCATATGTTTAAATCTCCTTTTTAATTTATGCTTCATTATTTTTTTCTCTTAAAACAAGTTCGATGATACGATTCATGTCATTGTCTACGTCCTCTCGGCTTAGACCATTGTTTGACAGATATATGGTGATTAACCCAAAAGCGGTATAGAGCATAGCTCTCGAAGCAGTTGGAATATCTGTTTCCAGAATAGCTCCTGATTTTACAAAAGGTATAAAACCATCAAAATACATAGGTTCAAGATTCAAGGCAATCATTGTGTCACGATTACGATCATCCATTTCGTAGAAGTAGAAGAATCTGAAGATATTTGGATTGGCAATAAAGAAATCCACCATGATTTTCATATTATCTTTCATTCTCTGAAGAGGGTCGTCTGAAACAACCTGATTCTGAATACTCATATTAACCATGTCCTTGATCATTGAGAGCTTAGCTTCTAAGAGTAATTCATTTAAATCTGAAAAGTAATGGTATATGGTAGCATATGAATATCCCGTCATTTCAGCTATACCACGAACAGTCACTGCCTCTACCCCTGTTTCGAAAATAGTGGTTTTAGTTGCCTCTATAAAATTTGTCTTGATGAATTCTTTTTTCTTGTCTTTAGTATTCTTGAAGTTATTTGCCATATCAATCTCCTTACAAACACCAGCGGAAAAACCTAACGCTGTTATATTTATCTAACATTGTTAATTTTATATACTTTTCATAAGAGTGTCAAGTACCAATATTATGAAAAATGAGATTCAGGAGACAGAAAATGATTATTGCAGTGTTTAGTTCATCAAATATTAATAAACTGTGAAATCACTAAAAAGATTTTTTATCTGAGATATATAATATTCAGATAATCTCAAAAGAAAAAGTATAATTTACCACAGCACTTCTGTATGCTTATTCTAAAACAAAAGAAATAATTGGAGCGATAATATGAATAGCGAAAGCGTGAACATAATCAATCTTTTCATTAATCGAAATTTTTGAATGAGCAAAGATCATTTATCATTTATATCCCATCCGTTCTCACAAGGCAGAAGTAAGGTGAACTTGGTGTACTCTCCTTCTTTTGAATCAACTTGGATTTCACCATGATGCTCTTTTATAATACCGTAACTAATAGATAAACCTAGTCCAGTACCTTTTTCTTTGTCTTTTGTCGTAAAAAAAGGATCAAAAATGCGATGTTTTATTTCTTCGGGAATACCTGTCCCTGAATCTTCAATTGAAAGAGATATCCATTTTTTGTTATCCATTGAAAACTCATGACATTCCAAGTTGATTTTTTTATTTTCATGATAACCTGGATATTTTTCATTAAGCGCATCTCTGGAATTTGTCAATAAGTTCATGAGAACCTGCTGAATCTGTTGACTTCTGCATTTCAAATTTGAGATGTTCTCTTTTATGTCTACACTAAGATTAATATCATCATGTCTGAAAATTGTACTTACTAAAGACAGTGTTTTCCCAATGATATCATCAATTTGTGCATAACTGTGCTGCTTACCAGACTGCTTAGAGAAGTTTAAAAGATTTTTAACAATTTCTGAAACACGATTCGTTTCATAGATAATTTCTCCGGCATATTTGTTTATCTGGGAATCAGTTTCTGTTGAGTCAAGAATAATCTGCCCGTAGTTTAAAATACCATTAATAGGATTGTTTATTTCATGTGCTACACCACTTGCAAGGGTACCAATTGACTCCAGCTTTTGATGATTCCATACTTGTTCTTGTAATAAAGCTTTTTCTTGTTCCAGCTTTCTTTTTTCAGTCATATCCAGGATTACTCCAACAATTTTGACTATATTACCTTTATCATCAAGTTGCTTTTCTGCTATAGATCGCACATAACGAAAATCTCCTGCACCAAAAGGTTGAATACGATATTCAATATCATACTTTTTATTATCCTCAATTAAATTAATAATCGCATCATGAGCTATCTGCCTGTCATCTTCATGAATCATATTTTCAACATCATTGATATTTAATATATTAGTTTTTGTTTTTAAACCAAAAAGATTCAAGGTTTGATCAGAAGCCCAAATCATACTACTTTCCATCTCAAGCTCCCAAGTACCCGCTTTTGATATTTCTTGAGAGCGTCTCAACCGCTCTTCATTCTGTTTTAACTTTATAAAAGACGAATATATTAAAAAGAATATTAAAACTGCTGTTGTTATAACATAAAATAATCCTTTAGCGATATTAATCATGATTATATCGCTGGGATTGGTAAATATTTTTTCAACAATATTATCGGTAAATATAATCCATAGGCACCCAACCACAAGATAAATGAGTGTGATTCTTATGGCTTTTATTTTTACATGTTCAACACTTTTTTTATCATTCTTCCCTAACATAATAAGCTCCTTTATTGATTTTCAAGCAACTATTAACATTTGAAAAAATATATCTACCGGTTAAACAGCTCAATTGCCTGTATTGAAACCACTTTAACAAATAATATACTCTCATTGCTTTTTTATCATCCAAACCAATTAAACTACTTGCTACAAGTTGTCTGTCATTGCTTTCAGTTACATTTAGATATCCGCTACCATACATTTTTTCATTAATCAGTTTTTTTTCAAGGGCATATCTAGTTGCTTTCACCAGAACTTTCGTGTGAGTAATAGTTTCTGTATTTTTTGTATCCTTTGCTAAAAATATTTCATACTTTTCTTTAAACAGAAATATTTCAAAATCATTATGAATGCATTTCTTGTCATTTACTACTTGAAATTTTGACATCATCTTCTCCTTAAAACATGTGTTTCTGATGTCTATGATATGTTAGCCTTTAAAACTAATAATTCTAATCACTTTTTCTTTTATAATGCATTTTGCCTTGATTATTAAAGCTTTTATATAGTCTTGATAAACTAATTATATCTATATATATGGCGTTTTACAACAGAGCCAATGTATTTTAATCATTTTTTACATCCTTATTATTCAGTATTTTGACTATTTATGAGGCTGTATTGCGCTATATTCATATCTCTTGCTTTAAAAAAGGCTACGGACTTTTTTATGATGGTATCTGCGATATTGACACATTAACTAAAAAATCTTGTTATAAGTAAATTTTAATTCGGTAAACATTTTGATAAAACCTGCTAATTCTTTTTTCCTCAGCGCAGTTTCCTTTCACATATATTCTGCAGTTAAATTTGATTGATAATATAAGCTAATAAGCATAGTAACATTTGTAAAATGTCGCTCAAGCGACTATAATACAAGTGAAACAATTTAAGTAAGAGGTTTTTTGTATGCAATATTTATCTGTTAAAGACATTTCTGAAAAATGGAATGTTTCTATCAGACAAGTTCAACGGCTTGTTGCTGACAATAGAATATATGGAGCCAAGAAATTTGGTAAATCATGGATGATTCCGATAGAAGCTAAAAAACCTGATGATTTACGAAAAGAGAAAAAAGCAACACAGAACTTAATATTATCTGATTTTATTCAAATTATTGAGGCAACAACTATTCCGATGCCTAACAATAATCCTGATGAAATATTAGAGATAATCACTGATCGCAGGTTACAGCTTCAGTATGAAGGGGAACTATCTTATCTTCGAGGAAATTTTAAAAGAACTTTACAATGTTTTTCTGAAACTTCACAAGATGACACAGCAAGACTTCGCGCATGCCCTATCGCCATTGCTGCTGCGATTAGTTTAGGAGAATATAATGCATATGTTGAGATAGAATCTTATCTTAAAAAAAAGATCTTATTGGAAAAAGGAAATTACTTATCAAGCATGGCAGAACTTGCTCTTGCAACAGCATATGTTAGTGTAATTGCTCCAAATAATGTTCAAAAATGGCTGAAAGAAGGGGATTTTAGCTCACTTCCAGAACAGGCAATCCCTGATGCTCTCTATTTACGGGCAAAATATTTTCATTGTGTTGGTAATATTGAAGGTATGCTGGCTGTAGCACAAACTGCATTAACTCTTTATAAAGAAGAACAAGGAATCACCCTACCGCAAATTTATCTACATATTATGTGTGCGGTTGCATGTCATTTTCTTGATCAGGAAAATGAAACTATGAAGTGGCTGTTAAAAGCAATGAAACTTGCTTTACCATTTGGCTTTATTACTCCTTTTTCTGAAGTGGTAACTGCTCTTGGTGGGTATGTTGAAAAATGTTTAGAACAGGAATATCCAGAATATTATGATGATGTAATCGAACAATGGGAATGTACATGGAAAAATTGGGTTTCATTTCATAATCATTTTACGAAAGATAACATAACAACTATATTATCATTGCGGGAATATCATATAGCTTTGCTGGTTGCTCGTAAAGTACCTTATGCAAAGATAGCCAAGCAGTATCATATCTCGGTAGGAAGACTTAAAAATATAATACTTGAAATTTACAGTAAACTGTTTATATCTGGAAGAGAAGAGCTTCAAAAATATATATTTTAATAAAAAAAAGTGACTTTTAAGCCTAAAAAAGTCACTATTCAAAAACAAAATTTTTACCTATTATGAATATTGTGGGTGCTTTTTATCCGCTTATTTTTCAAATAACAGGGTTTTCAACATATTGAAAATTTAAAATAATGATGATTGGTACAAAAGAGTGGTTTTGGCAGAAGAAAAAAACTATATGATGTAAAACGGGGGTATAGAAATGTTCAAAAAAAATGACAACACAAATAGCATGGGTAAAAAAGGAAAAACTGTCATATATGTTTTTATTGTAATAATGTTGATAGTATTTATCATAGGAAGTGTTCTTTTTTTTAATTCAAGA
Organism: Clostridia bacterium; assembly: GCA_016938455.1. Classification (GTDB taxonomy): domain Bacteria; phylum Bacillota; class Clostridia; order DUPQ01; family DUPQ01; genus JAFGUQ01. The sequence goes on along the minus strand of JAFGUQ010000062.1, from coordinate 40,052 downwards.
GAACGCTTATCTTCGTCAGATGTGCCGATTATCATTATGTTTGATAGTACAGGTGGAAGCTTAGTTGAGAACCAGACACTACAAAAAGGAGAAAAAATCAGTAATATTGTCTCACCTTATCGATCCGGATATATTTTTACAGGGTGGTTTTATGAAGAGGCACCAGTTAATGCTTACAAGGAAAGTGACATATTTACAGAAGATACTACGCTTTATGCTGGATGGTATAAACCAGATATGGAAGCACGTAATTCTGAATATATTAAAGATTGCGATATTGACATATCTTTTACAGTCCATTCAGATATTGTGCTGACTGATGAAAATTTAACGGATTACATCAGCTTTTCAAATATAGGCGTTGAAGATTTTAAAACGCTTTCTGTGAAACCTCAGGGTGATTATTATTTGTTATACTCAAAAGATGGCTTTACAGAAGGTTTTACTTACTCTATAAAGATAAAAGATGATAGTAAAATATACTTTGTAAAAGCAGGGGAAGAATATGTTTCCGGTTCAAACATAACAAATTATACTTTTTCTGTATATAGAGAAAATGAAAAGAATATCGTTGTGAAAGCAGAAACAAAACTTCTATTAAGCTCTAATATATCAACCTTTGAAGTCGCTGGAGAAGTAAATCAAGGAATAGATGCTGGTAAAACCATTTATCGCGCAAAATTAATTGAAGATGATATAGCTTATCTAGAAGGGGATATTGTCAGCTTAGGCAGTGTAAATGAAACTGTTGAGGACTATCAGTATTACAAGGTGTTCAAAGTCATCAAAGATGAAGAGGGTACCACCCTTGACTTGATTGCTCCTGATTTTAATGATATATATTCAGAATATGAATTATTTTACAATGGGGATGCAATCTATTTTGAAGAAGATCAAGTAATGTCTAATGCACTAGAACAAAGTTTTCAATCATCTCTTAATGATAGTAAAGGGTATGACTATTTATGTAAAACAATTGCAAACAGCATTAAACAAAGTCCGACTTTATTGAAAACGATCAGGAATATGGATACTGAAAAGCAATATCAGTTTGAACAGATGAGTGTTGATACTTTGATAGACTTGCTAAAAAATGTTAGATTCGACATCTCTATTGGGACAACAAAAGACATTCAAAACAATGATAACGGGTTTTTTGGCAGAATTGAATTCACTACAGGAGATATTAGCATAAAACTGGATGAGAACATTAATCTTGTTTTTAATTTAACCATGAGAGAAAATATCGTTACAACTGCATATGGCTGGATGAAAATGGAGGAATCCAAGTTATATGTTGATAATGGAATTCACTTGAATAATAATTTCGAAGTATCATTCAATATTGTAATAAAAACCGGGAGTGGGCAGGTGAATATTACAGATGAAATTCAGAATCTGATTGATTTGCAAAGTGATGATAAAACCGCAGTGATTGTTGAAAACCTCAATAATGAGAATTTCTTTGGAGATGATTTGGATTATGTTAAGATTTTTTCAAAACCATTAGGAAATAAAACTGTAACGATATATGAAATATTATCTATTCAGTTCACACTGGATTTTAATGTCAGTGTTGGCTTTCGAGCAGGTTTGGATTTGAACTTCAAAAGCAATGAAGTCAGAAAAATAGGAATGTATAATGTTGACTATTCAAGAAGCGAATTAACAAAGACATCCATGACAAATTATAGTGAGAGGTTGAAGTCAGAAGCTCATTTCACAGCAGTTTTAAAAGGGCAAGTAGGCATTCGTGCCGGGCTTTGCGCAGGTGTAAATTTCAGTGTGTTTCATATGAATGAATGGTTGAATTTCGGATTTTCTGCTGAAGTAGGTGTTTATGAAGAAATCACAGGATACTTGAGGTTTGAGTATAACATAATTGATTCAGACTCCAGTATGTTACTTGCAGGTGGTCTGAAAAGTGAGACAGGAGTATATGTAGTACTTGAATTTACCTGGAATATATTCGGATATGAGGATAGTGTTACTATTGCTGAAATGAAATTTCCGATATTAACCATTGGAGCACTTGAATTTGCTTCTGAATTTGAGGAGAACGAAAATTCAATCACATTCAATACTATGTCATATAATATTAAAAACAGTGGAGATGATAAACTGCTGAATTTGAAATATATTAACATTGAAGGGAAATCAACAGGTGTTACTATCGAGATTAAGCCGGCAGCTTTCAGTGATGAGTATGCTTTTTTCTTAATTCAAGATAAAACAGGCAAAGGAAATAAGACTGATTTAGATTATATATCCATGGACAAGGATACCGGAATGATAACTATTAAGGATAAAGCCCCGGATCGTCTTGATTTTACTGTTGTCGTACAATATACAAAAGGTTGTTCCCTTTTTTCCAGGAATCTGGAGCTGATAACCAAGAATATTAATTTTACATATATGAAATATAAGGTTGATGACAGTACACAGAAGTTCAAAGCAATATTTCACAAACCTGATGGAAGTGTATTAGAAGAAAAAGAGTATTACATAGGACAGATTCCTGTCCCGGTACCTGAGGAGTCTTATGAAGAGTTGCTGATATACTCAAAGTATAGAATTAAAGATTGGGCAAAACCCTGGAAAGAGTCTTTTGAAGCAATTTACAAAGATACAGATTATCATCTGGATTACGAAATGAACTATAAGAACATTACTTTTTATGGAACTGTATATAATGAAGAGACAGGCACATATCAATATGGTGAAATAAAGACCCTTCAAACTCTTTCAGGAGACATTCCAATGACACCATCTGCAGAAGATATGGTAACTGAACCAGGATGGGAGTTTGACAGCTGGAGTCCGCCATTACGTTCAGTTCAAACTGACTTCAGCTATACCGCTACGTACAAACAGGCTGCCGACATGTGCTTAACAGGTTTTTACATAGATGATACTACTAATATAACATCATATTATGTAAAGAAGGGAACTGTTCCTGAAGCACCTGATATGAGTATCTTTGATACTGAATACCAGAAATTTGCAGGATGGTGGCCATCATTGCATGCTTCAATGAATAACTATGAAAGATACTATGCCATATTTCAGCCATATGTGAAAGTCATATTCAAGGATATAGAAGGAAAATTCCTCTCAGAGCAAAAAATAGTGAGAGGAGAAATACCTGAAATGCCAAAAGTTTATGACACATTGGAAGGGGAAGAAGACTATTATAGATATCAGTTTAAAGGCTGGGTGTCAGATAGTGGAACAGCATTTGGAAATGTGTATGCTGATGAAGTTTTTTCTCCTGTATATGACAAGCAGTATCTTGAAGTGACAACAGTTTTTGATGCAGGAGATCATAGTTTTTCGGATGGGACGAATATAAAGGAATACAAAGGAACATACCATGAATATAATTTCCTATATCTTCCAACATTGACCTACAGAGATAATGAAAACATGTATACTGTTGATTACTGGCAATCTACAGAGATGGTAAACGGTTCACATATCAAATTATATATGAGTGATTTTTATACAGATTATCAATATAATCTTACGTTTAAACCTGTATTTAAGGCTGAGCCAATTGTTTACACTGTCCGCTTTGACGGCTGTGATAAAAAAGTATACTTGAGCGGACATTACGGAGAAGTAATCACTGAAGATATGCTTAAAGATTTGAAAAAGACATCAAATATTAATAACTATGATTATCAATTAATTAATTACGGACTGATGTTACCATATCAGTTTGGAAGTATACTCAATGAAGAAGGATTTCCTTCTGAATATATAAATGCAGTAGTGAAGTTTACTCTTGTTGGAGTAGATAAAACGATTACATTTAATACAAACGGTGGAATATTTGCAGATGGTGACACAGTGAAAGCAATTACTGCTTCATATGGGACTGAAGTAAATTTCAACGAAATACCTGTGAAGTTTGATGATGGCCAGTATCATTATGAGTTTACAGGGTGGGCTGCTGAGATGGATGCATCATATGGAAGCAGTTTAAGTGATGCTGTTTTTAATGATAATATAACACTATATGCAACTTATGCGAAGACACCTATGAGTGTAACAATTACTTTCTATGCTAATTCTGGACACTTTACCGATGGAAGCACTCAAAAAACTCTTCAGAGTGTTTACGGAGGAAAAACACCTGAATTTAATGAAATACCACAAAAAGAATCAACAGAAATGTGGATATATACCTTTACAGGCTGGAGTCCTTCTTATCAACCAGGAATAACAACTAATTCAAATCAAACATACTATGCACAATACAGTTCCCAGCTGAAAGAGTACACTGTTACTTTTGATGCAGGTGAAGGGAAGTTTGAAAACGGAGATAATACACTTATACAGACTTACCATTATGGTGATAAAGTTGTACCTCCCAATAACCCGATAAGAGAAGGAGGAACGGGCTACGAATATATATTTAACAGCTGGACTCCCCTGCTGAGTGATGAGACTACAGTGACATGGAACAAAACCTTCACAGCAGTTTATCAGGCATATTCTACAGAGGACCCACTTCCTGAAACTGGAGTTTTCATTACATATGAAAATGTATCTGAAGATATAAATGTTGGAAGTATCGCAGGATACTCATATAGAATGGTTGGAGAAATTCCCACCCTGATTTTAACAGGAAGTGGTCTGACTGTCAGCGGTAACAGTAGTACAGTATGTCTTATCATCGAACCAGATGTAACAGAGGTGACTTTTAAAAACCTGACTTTGACAGGAGATTATTCAAATGTTAACGGAGTTCTTGTTGCGACAGAAGCAATAGAAGATCTGATAATTAATATTCAGGGGAACTGTACAATCAGCAATACGAAAACTGGAGAACCATCTGTGAGACTTGAACGTTCAATACACCTAATTGGCGACGGATCTGATGCAAGCCTTAATATAAGCGGAAAAGGAAACTATACTGTATACTGCAGTAATGTTTTCAACATTGATTCATTGGAAACAGAAATTACAAGTACAGGAATTGCACTGGGGAATGATGAAGGAACCGGTGGGGAGTGGATATTCAAAGATGCAGATGTAAGAATCAATTCTGATGGAGTTGCATTTGAAATAATGGCAGGAATAAAACTTGATAATGCTACTTTGATAACTAACAGTACCGGTGATTTGACAGTGTTATTCATGAGGATTTGCGGAGCATCGACTGTTTCGATAACAGTTGAAGAGGAAAATGCAACAGCACTTATAACAGGAATACTTAGCTTTGAGGATTTTACAGGAAGTTTTAATGCTGAAAGTATCAATTTTTCCACTTCTGGTATAGCAGTCATGGCGCTTGAGGGGATAGTATTTAAGGAAAACGGTGAAGAGGCAGGATCTAGTGAGTATAACCTTGGAGAAATGGTAATAAGTGACTTTGAAGATGATGAGAACAGTATGCAGTATACAAGTTTCGCAATATTAATTGATGGTACTCTTGTACCTTGCCATTCTGTAACGGTTACCATACCGTAAAATTAAATAATTTACAAAGGGCAAATAATTTTTAGAATAAAAGAGATATGAAAAAGAGCATATCTCTTTTTATATTAATTTGAGTGATTAATGTCTGATATTTTAAGCATATTGTATATAAAAGGAAAGTATGATATTATTTGGTTGGTGGCCATGCCACAACAGTCAAAGTTAGAGTCTATCAGAAAAAGAGGGAACCAATGAGTAATATATTTTCTAAAATTACCAATGAAAGTTTGAAAGAAAAGGTGATACGAGAGTTGGAAAACAAAATACTCTCAGGTGAATTACAGCCAGGTGACAGACTTCCGCCGGAACGTGATATTGCAGCATCAATGGGAATAAGCAGAAGCTTGGTTAATCTTTGTATTCTGGAGCTTGAACATAAGGGATTTGTGAAGATTGTTCCAAGACAAGGGACTTTTGTCAATGATTACAAACGAAAAGGAACTCCTCAGATGCTAATGTCATTAATGAATTATGATATAGATAAAATGGATTGGAACCTTTTTGATAATATGATGGATATGCGTCGTTTGTTCGAATATGAATGTACAAACCTGGCTGTTAAAAATGCCAGAAATGAAGATTTTCAGCAAATGGAAGAAGCACTTAGAATCATGGAGAAACATGAAAATATCAACAGCTTTATTGATGGTAATTTTGCTTTTCACTATGCTCTGATTTCTGCATCGGGAAATGCTGTATATGCAATGATATTCAATTCATTCAGTAAAGCGATGCATTTCTTTTTCAAAATTTATTTCACCAGCAATGAAAGAAGAGACACTTCTATTGACTATCATAAACAATTATATGAAGCATTACTTGAAAGAAATGAGAAGAAAGCGCATGAAGCGATGAAAAATGTACTTGAAATGGGAATCATTGGTCTTGCCAGTGTATTTAAAAGATAAAACATAATATTGGGAAAGGGGAGATGTATTTTGGAAAATATATATGATGTAGTCGTTATAGGTGCTGGAAACGGTGGATTATCAGCAGCAGCAACCGCTGCTAAAAACGGCTTAAAAACACTGCTGGTGGAACAGCATAATTTACCCGGAGGATTCGCTACGAGTTTCAGACGAGGAAGATTCGAATTTGAACCATCACTGCATGAATTGTGTGATCTTGGTCCGGAAGAGAATCCCGGGGATATTCGTAAACTTCTGGAGCGACTAGATGTGAAGATTGAATGGGTGCCTGTTCCAGAAGCTTATCGAGTGATTACAACAAATGAAGGGGAAGATAATCTTGATGTGACTATGCCTTTCGGTGTAGATGCTTTTGTTGACAAAATGGAAGAATATGTGCCTGGAAGCCGTCCATCGATGGAGAAATTCATGACCCTTTGTCAGAATATCATGGATGCATTGGCTTATATAGGTAAATCAGCAGGGAAAGCGGATTCAAAAGTATTAATGAAGGAACACCCAAACTTTTTAAAGTGTGGCGGATACAGTGTTAATCAAGTTCTGAAGGCAATTAAAATGCCAAAAAAAGCACAGAGAATTTTAAGTGCCTACTGGTGCTATTTCGGAGTAGATGGAGAAATGCTGAATTTTGCTATCTATGGGGCAATGGTATACAAGTACCTGACTCGTGGAGCATACATTCCTAAAAACCGTTCACATGAGCTTTCTGCAGCAATGGACCGTCGGATAAGAGAACTGGGAGGAGATATCTGGTATAATACCCGTGCAGAAAAAATCATTATGGAAAACCAGAAAGTAACAGGCGTAATCACTGATCATGGTGTTATTAAGTGCAGTCATGTCATTGCCTGCTGTTCACCTAATGCGGTTTTCGGAGAAATGATGGAAAAAGACGATGTACCAGAAAAGCAGACACGAATGGTGAATGCGAGAAAATTCGGTGGGCGTGGTTTTGTTGTTTATCTTGGTCTTAACAAATCAGCCGAGGAAATAGGCCTGACCGATTACAGTTATTTTATTTACGAGTCTCTTGATACCGTAAAGGAAGTAGCCAGAGCAAAAGATTTCAACAGTCATCCCATACAGGCAACAGTATGTTTGAATGCCGCTAATCCAGAATGCTCTCCGGAAGGAACTTGCATCATGAGTTTCACCACATTCTATTCAGAGGATGTATGGGGAAATATTGGTGCAGATGAATATGTAGAAAAGAAACGTGAAGTAGCGTTAAACATGATCCGTGATTTTGAAAAGAATGTAGGAGTTTCATTGATACCATATATTGAGGAAATTGAAATAGCTACGCCGGTAACCATGGCAAGATATACCTTGAATCCACAAGGAACGATGTACGCTTATGAATGCAGTGGCTGGGATACTATGCTGGCACGGCTGATGATGCTGGAAGATGACCAGATTGTATCGGGTATTCGTTTTGCAGGTGGATACGGCCCGAGAATATATGGCTATAGTTCCACTTATCTTAACGGAGAAATGACAGCAAAACTGACAATAGCGGACAGGAGGGAGAATGCAAAATGAAAAAGTTTAATTTTCATGTAAAACCAATTGGTTTATTGGATATGCTTAATTTTAAAAAACTGGTGCCAAACAGGACTCAAGCCCTTGCCGAAGGGTCACCCGAACGGGCAACAGCCAGCTATGAAGTCAACAAACTGGCAACTTATCTTCATCCAAAATCTCAGCAGGCAGAAATTACCGAGATTATTGAACACGGAGAAATTGCAAAAACCTTTATTCTTTCAGGTAAAGAACTTGCTCCTTTTCGTGCTGGACAGTATCTGTCTGTTAAATTAGAAATAGGAAAGTCGATATTGACAAGACCTTTTTCAATCTCCAGTTCTCCAAAATGGGTGAAAGAAGGAAAGTATGCCTTGACAATTAAACGTGCTCCAAACGGGTTTGCTTCAGATTGGATTCTCGAAAACTGGAAAGTAGGAACAAAAGTATCTGTTTCCGGACCAGAAGGTGTGTTTTATTACGAACCGCTCAGAGATTCAAAAAATGTTGTCTGCATTGCAGGAGGCAGTGGAATCACACCATTTTTATCGATGGCTTATGCCATCAGAGATGGTATTGAAGACTTTAATATGACAATCCTTTATGGCAGCTGTACAGAAAATGAAATCCTTTACAAGAAAGAGCTTGATCAGATTACAGAGAACTGTGATAAGGTTAAGGTGATTCATGTTTTATCCAAAGAGCAAAGCAGTTGTTATGAATTTGGGTTTATCACATCTGAAATTATTGAAAAATATGCAGAAGGTGAGTATAGCGTTTTCATGTGCGGTCCTTCAGTCATGTATGATTTTGTGGGAAAAGAACTGGAAAAGCTGTCACTGAAAAGTAAATTCATACGAAGAGAAATGCTTGCGGCACCCTCATCACCAAAAAAATTCAAGGAATACAAGGGAAAAATTGACAAAGAGTTCAAACTCACTGTAAAGCGGTTTGGAGAAGTACTGATTGTTCCTATGAAGGCAGAAGAAACTGTATTAATTGCGCTGGAAAGAGCCGGGATCGCAGTTCCTTCAAAATGTCGTGGGGGAGAATGCGGCTTTTGTCGCTCAAGACTTGAAAGCGGAGAAATATTTACGCCTGATGAACTTGATGCAAGAAGAATTGCGGATATCAAAGAAGGGTATATACATCCCTGCTGTACCTATCCATTATCAGATCTTGTCATAGAAGTATGGCCGGAGCAAGGGGAACAATATGAAGAAAAGCATTAAGAAACCGCTGATAGTTTTTCTTGCCTGTTTATTGATTATGATAGCAGCCATGAGCTTAGCATATGCGTTTCAAATTGATTTCGGTAAAATAGATGTGAGCATATGGCAGATTGAGACAGATAACGGCGAAGTAATCACCTATAAGCTGTACGTTCCTGATAGTGCAACAGCAGACAATCCCTCACCTGCAGTACTTCTGATTCACGGGTACCAGAATGATAAAGACACATCAGGAGCATATGCACTTGAACTGGCAAGGAGAGGTATTGTAGCCATGTGTTTGGATGCCTACGGGCATGGGGACACGACCATAGGAATGGTTTCGCGTGGATATACCTCTCATAAAATTCCAAAGTGGGAGGCGACTGTCAAAGGGCCAGAAAGATTTTTACTGATGATGAGCTTTTCCACGCTTGATTTTTATACACTTCCTGATGTTGCAGAAAGTAACATGGACAGTTCAATGGGGGGGCGTATTGCGTATTCACTTTTAAAAGAAATGCCTTTTGTAGATAGTGATAATATGGGTGTTGCAGGTCATTCAATGGGGACATATGCTGCCTGGAGCATTGCAGAAACATTTCAGGATCATAAAGCGGTCTTGCTTGAATGTGGTGAGCTTATACCGGAAGAGTACTATGACAGTGAAAATATTGAGTTTCATAATGTGCTTCTTCTGCAGGCAAAGTATGAGGAATTCACAGCGTTTTGTGACTATACACACTCTACTTCCGGGCTCATGGACACTGAACTCAGGTATCATGATTTTGCAGGACAGGACAGTCCTATATCGTGGAATACCACATATGGGGATTTTTATGATGGGACAGCAAGACGTATTCAGCTTCTGAATATCAATCATCGACTTGTGACAATTTCGCATGAGGGTATGGCGACAACCGTGGAATGGTTCGAAAAAGCATTTGATATAGATCCTTTGATTTCATCTGATAATCAAATTGCGATATATAAAGAACTGCTGATTTTTATCGGTCTTCTGGCTGCATTAATATCAATGCTGCCGTTATTAGTGATATTGATCAGGACAAAATTCTTTGCTGATGTTTCACAGAAGATTCCAAATCACCCGAAAACATTGATGACAAAGAAAAAATGGTGGAAAGCAGCTTTGGTTGCCATTATTATCAGTGCAGTTACCTATCCTTTCATCACACAATTAGGACATGGGCTTGTTCCTGTGCCGGAAAACATATTCAAGATGACTGTGGGGAATGGAATCATCACATGGTTCTTCTTATTGGCAGTCATTGCTTTCTTCATGCTCAGGTATTGGTTTAAACGAGGAGAAGGAAAAGAAACAGGTGTAACATTGAACGATCTTGGACTGGCTGATGAGAATAAGCCAGACAAACTTCCATGGAAGATTATCGGAAAATCAGTTTTACTTGCCTTTATACTAGTCTTGTCGATATATGTCTATGTGACGATTTTCAGTATTATTTTCGGACTGGATTTTCGTTTCATTTGGCCGTTACTCCGCCCGTTCAGCGGCAGCAGAGGGTGGCAGTTCCTGGTTTATCTCCCATTCTATTTATTATTTTTCCTTGTTAACGGAGGCGTTAAGTTATATGGGCAGATGCGACAGAGTGAACTTTCATCACCGGCAAAAACACAGCTTGTCTGGTGGCTTCGCAGTATAGTGGTCATGCTTGGAGGGTTGTTTATCATTGCACTTATTGAATACATTCCTTTTTTTGCAGGGATCGGAGCTGGAATGGATATACTGTTCACAAGCACTTTCGGAGGACCGTTCATTTCATATCTGATTGTGATCATACCGCAGTTCATCCTCTTCTTTTTCCTGTCAACTTATGCTTACAGAAAAACAGGGTATGTATATGTAGGCTCAGTCATATTGGCTATATTAGGGTCATGGGCGTTAACTGCCAGTTCAAGTTTCATGTAAAAGCAATTAATAAATAATCATGAAAAGCTCTGTTTTCAGAGCTTTTCATTTTTTAAAACTCAAGTTCAATGACCATTACCTCATTTAAAAATTCATTGACAGGTAAATCACATAAACGCAACGTTCGCTTTTCATCATTCCAGGTATGAGGGGTAATATCAATGCTTGTTTTGACAGAAGTCATATTATTCAGTAAAACTGCCTTTTTTGGAAGTGTGCTTATAGGTGGCAGGTACACAGAAGATTTTATCGGGGACTTAAACAAATGAATATACAGTTTGTTTTCTTTTTTAGTGATCAGAACATCCCGGTTAGTCGTTAATATGGAAGAAGGAATGACCTCATAAAGAGAAATCTTTACTTTTTTTAGCCAATTACCAATGGTCAGTAAAATATCGCTTGATTTTTTATTAATTTCTCCATTTTGATCAGGACCGACATTTAGAAGATAATTACCCCCTTTTGCCATGATTTTATCGATACTTTCCATAAGATACCTGTTGGTATAATAATCCTCATCCACTCTATACCCCCAGCTCTCTGTTCCCACAGCCTGACATGCTTCCACCGGAGTTTTAAAAGAAACATCGGAATCTACGTGAGAATAAAAGTCATATTCTCTTTCAGGAGTTCCAAAATCTCCTTCATCAAAACCTCTGTTATTAATGACAGCTTTTGGCTGCAGTGATCTGATTAAGTTGTTAACAGATTCATCCTTATGACTGATGATATTGGCATCCCACCAGAACCCATGTATTTCTCCGTAATTGGTACAGAGTTCAATGACCTGATTTCTGACAAATTCAAGATATTTTTCCTGATCAGGCTGGTCTCCCTGCTCTGGACCAGGTAGTTCGTATGGTCGTCCCTGATTCGGATAATTGATATGATTCATGTCGCATATTGAATAATAAAGACACAAAGGAAAGTTTCTTCGATGGCAGGCATCTGCCAGCATTTTAAGAATATCTTTCATGTATGGCGTATTCATGATGTTAAACTCAGTATATTTTGTATTGAACATACAGAAACCGTCCACATGCTTGGTTGTGAAACATAAGTACTCCATTCCAGCTTCAATAGCCAGGTCAATCCATTGATCGGGATTGAAACCGACAGGGTTGAACTTAAACATTTTAGGCACATATTCTTTTCTGGTCAATTTACCACGATAGATCATCTGTTCATGCCATCCATCCACTGCGTAAATCCCCCAGTGAATGAATAATCCGTAACGTTTCTTGAAAAACCAGTCACGCACATCATTGAATCTAACATTCATTTGGAATCACCCCCATTAATATTTAAATGTCTTTCCTTTATATTATAGTATATAAAGAAAAAAACTTCGTGTTTTTATGTTTACTTTTCTGAATTATTGGGTAAAGCTATTTTTGGTTAAAAAATTAACAAAGTAGGGACTTTAACCGGTAAAGAAAGGGAGTGTCCAATGAAAGCATTGTTTTTTGTTTTAAACGATACCGACAAATTAGATGAGGTCATGACTGCTTTTGTCCGAAAGAACATCTGCGGAGCAACCATTATTGAAAGTGTGGGAATGGCGCGAATATTAAGTAATAAGCACCTTGAGAATGAAATACCGTTTATTGGTTCTCTAAGGGCTTTTTTAAGTCCGGAAAGAGAAAAAAGCAACGTCATTTTTAGTGTCATCCAAGATGAGCAGTTAAATGATGCTGTTGAGGCAATTGAATCTGTTGTCGGCGATTTATGGAATAAAGGCGCTGGTGTGGTTTTTAGCATACCGATAGATTTTGCGAAAGGATTCTTTGGCTGTGGAAAATAAGATTATTGTTGAAGTTGCACTCATATTACTTTCTGGACTTATCTTTGGAAGACTTGCAAAATTCATTAAACTTCCTAATGTCACAGGATATCTTATCGCAGGGTTGCTTTTAGGCCCATCATTTTTTAATTTAATACCGGTTAGTATGGTAAAAGGGTTTACCGTCATATCTGATATAGCATTAGCGTTTATCGCATTCTCCATCGGAAGTGAATTTAATTTAAGTTATTTTAAAAAAGTCGGAGCTGCACCGGTACTTATTGCAATTGCAGAATCCTTTGGAGCAATCATTCTGGTAACCGGTGCTTTACTGCTGCTTGGTTTTGACACTAAGTTATCCATTATGCTTGGAGCGATAGCCGCAGCGACAGCACCTGCTCAAACCATCATGGTCATCAACCAGTATCAGGCCAGAGGACCATTGACATCAATGCTTATGAGCGTGGTTGCCATTGATGATGCTGTGGCTTTGATCGGGTTCGGATTTTCCACGACAATTGTCAGAATGATGACTGAAGGAGCCGGCAGCAGTGTGCTGCTATCCATACTTGATCCTCTCTATGAAATCGGAATTTCATTTGTATTAGGTGCGATAGTCAGCATATTGATGAAAATCATGTTCAGATGGTTTAAAAAGCCGTCAAACAGAATCTGTGTCATAGCCGGAGCTATCATGTTAACTTATTGGCTGGCTCAGATTACTGGAGGATCTTCATTGTTAGCTTGTATGGCACTTGGCGGTGTACTGGTCAATATTTTTGATGACATAAAAAGCGTTACAAAAGTCACCGATTCATTTACACCCCCTATTTTCTTATTATTCTTTGTCATTTCAGGTGCAGGCTTTGAAGTCTCTGCTCTTAAGAGCATCGGTGTAATCGGACTGATTTATGTAGTCATGAGAGTCATTGGAAAAATTGCCGGCGCTTGGACTGGTGGTAAAATCACAAAGCAGGATAAAAATATCAGCAGATACCTTGGTCCTGCCTTAATGCCTCAAGCAGGTGTGGCGTTAGGTTTGATTGTGGTAGCAGGAGCAGTTGTTCCGGAATATTCTGCACAAATCAGAGTTATTATCCTGTGCTCCACATTCATATACTCGATCATAGGACCGATTGCAGCGAAGTTTGCTTTGTTGAAAGCGGGGGAAATTGTCATTCCAGAAAAAATAAAGGAAGTAAAAAGCACCTGATGGTGCTTTTTTAAATGCAATAAAAAAGCAGGTTATGATGTCTAAGATTAACAACCGTATAATATGTGTATAATAGAGAAAGGGCAAAAGCTCTGAAAAAATATAAAACAGCAAGGAAACAGATATGTCAAAATTAAAACTTGTCAGCATCAGGAAAACCTATAAAGCAGGAACTACCATTGTTGAGGCCTTGAAAAATATTTCACTTGAATTTAATGAAAGCGAATTCGTTTCAATACTAGGACCATCCGGATGCGGAAAAACCACACTCTTAAATCTGATTGGCGGATTAGACAGATATGATTCAGGTGATTTGATCATCAATGGAGTTTCAACAAAAAATTTCAAAGACAGTGACTGGGATGCTTATCGTAATAAATCAATTGGATTTGTATTTCAAAACTATAATCTGATTACTCATCAGACAGTTCTTCAGAATGTTGAAATCGCCATGACACTTTCAGGAGTAAAAACAGCAGAAAGAAGAAAGAGAGCAAAAGAAGCACTTGAAGCAGTTGGGCTGGATGATCAGATGAAAAAGAAACCGAATCAGCTTTCCGGAGGACAGATGCAACGTGTGGCTATTGCCCGTGCACTGGTGAATAATCCTGATATTATTCTTGCTGATGAACCAACCGGTTCTCTTGACAGCCATACCAGTATTCAGATTATGGATATTTTAAAAGAGATTTCAAAGACCCGCTTAGTGATCATGGTAACGCATAATAAGGAAACTGCAGATATGTACAGCAGCCGTATCATCCATCTTCTTGATGGTGAACTGCATCAGGATAATAATGTGAATGTCAGAGCAAATGGAATCATTCCTTCTGAATCAGAAAAGTTCAAAAGAACTTCCATGTCTTTATTTACAGCAACTGCCTTATCTTTCAGAAATCTGCTGACAAAAAAAGGAAGAACAATTATTACCTCGCTTGCAGGCAGCATAGGCATTATAGGAGTGGCGCTTGTGCTAGCCTTGTCAGGAGGATTATCAAGCTATATAGATAAGATGCAGGCAGAAACGCTTTCCGGTTTTCCAATTTCCATCAGTACAGGAGAACAGCGAATTGATTTTACAGACCGCCAGCGTTTCGGTATGGATGAAGAACCTTCTGCTTTTGTTAAATATCCGAGCGGTGATACCATTTACCGATATGACAGCAGTGCGAATACAACCAGACATATCAATGTGCTGTCAGAAGATTATCTGAACTATGTTTCAAAGCTTGAACATGATCTTCCGGGAACCGTCAATACCATTTCATATTCAAGAGGAGTCAGCATAAATGTTCTTGCTAAAGGAGAAGAGTCTGTAGTCAGGTATGGAACCTCAAGAAACTACTGGCAGGAAATGCCGGAGAATACAGACTTCATTCTGTCTCTATATGATCTTATAGGAGAAAGCAGCCGTTTGCCGGTCAATAAAAATGAAGTGATACTGATTGTTGATGAATATAACAGAATAGATGAAGCTCTTTTTCAGAGACTTGGAATCTTTACTCAGCAGGAAACTTATCAAATTTCTGATTTTATCGGAAAAACTATTTTGAAAGTCATTCCAAACAACGATTTTTATCATCAGGATGAGAACGGATTGTTCATACCTGCGAGTTCAGGTGATTATGAAACCATATATAACAGTGACAAGGGATTCAATCTTACCATCACAGGCATACTGAGATTGAAAGACGGAGCTGCCAGCAGTTATCTGTCTCCGGGAATCGCCTATACAACTGCACTGACTGAATATATGGTGGATAATGCGAAACAGTCAGAAATTGCAAAAGCACAAAAAGAAGCGGATTACGATGTCGTTTTGAATATTCCATTTGCCAATGATGCTGCAAAACAGGTGAAAATGATCAGTCTGGGAGCTGATACCACCCCTACAGGGATTAATATATATCCGGTTGATTTTAACAGTAAAGACAGTATAAAGACCTATCTTGAGGAATATAACACAGGAAAGGCAAATGAAGATCAGGTAGTGTTTACCGATCTTGCAGAAACCATTACCAGTGTGATTGGTACATTATTAAATACAGTGACCTATGTTCTGATAGGATTTGCTGCCATATCACTTTTAGTGTCAACTATCATGATAGGAATCATCACTTATGTATCAGTGATTGAAAGAACTAAGGAAATCGGTATTTTACGAAGCGTAGGAGCCAGAAAGAAAGATGTATCAAGAGTATTCAATGCAGAAACGCTGATTGTAGGATTTGTCGCAGGAACCATTGGTGTAGGTATTTCTTATCTGCTTATTATTCCGATCAATCTGATTATTGCAAGACTTGCAGAGATAGAAAACCTGGCGAATCTGACATTACCGAATGCCATATTTCTTATAATCGGAAGTATGGTATTGACCTTAATCGCAGGTCTGATCCCTTCAAGAATGGCAGCGAAGAAAGACCCGGTGGAAGCACTTAGAACAGAATAGAACGGTTCTTGAATAAATATTGGAATGACTATATAATCTTATCATTAATGATAAGAGGTACATATGGAAAATCGTGATGTCACAGCTTACATGGGTAAGGCAATTAATGAGTTGATTAAGGACATTGTCAGGAAGACAATCATCAATCCAAGAGAAACGGCTTTTTTTCTTACATTTGGAAACGCCTGTAAAAAAGCAGATAAAATCAGAAAGAAGTATGAAGATGAAGGTATTCATGTTCCTGCTTTTTTAATAGGCAGCATTACATCAAAATGTAATCTGTTTTGTACTGGCTGCTATGCCAGGGAAAATGCCATCTGTTCAGAAACTGTGAAAGAAGAAGTTTTGTCAGCAAAGCAGTGGGAGGCTATTTTTGATGAAGCCGGGCGAATCGGAGTTTCATTTTTTTTACTGGCAGGGGGAGAACCTCTTCTTCAGAGAGAAATCATCATAAACGCTTCAGCACATGAAAACATCCTGTTTCCCATTTTTACAAACGGCACATTGATTGATGAAACATATATCAACCTGTTCAGAAAAAAAAGGAATCTGATTCCTGTGGTCAGTCTGGAAGGAAGTCGTGAACGAACAGAGACAAGAAGAGGGTCAGGAACCTACCAGAAAATCATGAATACTCTTTCAAAGCTAAAAGACTCAGGTATTTTATATGGAGTTTCCATCACAGTCACCACGGAAAATTATATGGAAGTGACAGATGAGGATTTTATAGATAAACTTCGTGAGATAGGCTGTCGGCTTGTTTTTTTCATTGAATATGTTCCCATAACAAAAGGAAGCCATCATCTGGCACCAACAGAAAAAGAAAGAACCTATTTTGAACAGAAGCAGATAACACTGATTGAAAAATACAAGGAAATCATTTTTGTAGCATTTCCGGGGGATGAAAAATATACTGGAGGATGCCTGGCGGCAGGAAGAGGATTTTTCCATATTAACCCCTATGGCGGAGCAGAACCCTGTCCTTTTTCACCTTTTTCAGATAGCAACCTTAAAACAATGACATTAATAGAAGCGTTGCAGTCTCCTTTGTTCAAAAAGCTCAGCCAGCTGGAATTTGTAGGTGGTCCCCATGACGGAGGCTGCTCCTTATTTGCTCATGAGCAGGAAATAAGAAAATTATGCAAATAGTTAAAAAGTAAAGGAAACTTTATCTTAAAAAGAACATAAGAAGCTATTTGCTTGAACAAATCCATCTTTAAGTGGTAATTTTCGTACTAAGTGTTATAATAGGTCGAATACAATATGAAGGAAGGTAATTAAATGATTGCAGCTAATGGCGTATCCTTACGGTTTGGAGAACGCCCACTATTTGAAAATGTAAACATAAAGTTCATACCTGGAAACTGTTATGGATTAATTGGAGCTAACGGTTCAGGAAAATCAACTTTTTTGAAGATATTATCTGGAGAAATTGAACCGAATAAAGGAGAAGTAACTGTTTCATCGAATCACAGGGTAGCAGTCTTAAAGCAGGACCACTATGAATTTGACGAATTTGAAGTATTGAAAACAGTGATCATGGGACATAAAAGATTATGTGACATTATTGATCAAAAGGAAGCGCTGTATGAAAAAACAGAGTTTTCTGAGCAGGATGGGCTAATCATTTCTGAACTGGAAACAGAATTTGCAGAAATTGGCGGATGGGATGCTGAATCTGACGCTGCTACTTTACTAAATGGACTGGGAATTACAGAAGAATGGCATGACAAAAAAATGTCAGAGATAGGAAGCAATGAAAAGGTCAGGGTTCTACTGGCACAAGCACTTTTTGGAGATCCGCAGATTCTGCTGTTAGATGAACCTACAAATCATCTCGATGTAACCTCAATCACATGGCTTGAAAATTTTCTGTATAATTTTGAAAACACAGTTATTGTTGTTTCTCATGACAGACATTTCCTTAATAAGGTTTGTACACATATTGCAGATATCGATTTTGGTAAAATACAGGTTTATCCCGGAAACTATGACTTCTGGTATGAGTCAAGTCAGCTGGCACTTCAACAGGCGAAAGATGCCAACAAGAAAACAGAAGCAAAGCGTAAAGACCTTGAAGAATTCATCCAGCGATTCAGTGCCAATGCTTCAAAATCAAAGCAGGCTACCTCAAGAAAGAAACAACTTGAAAAACTGACTTTAGAGGATATAAAACCATCTTCAAGAAAATATCCTTTTGTTGATTTCAAACCAGACAGAGAAGTCGGGAATGACCTTTTATTTGTGAATGAAGTCAGTAAATCAATGAATGGAGAAAAGGTACTGGACAAGATAAGCTTCATGGTGAATAAAGGAGACAAAATTGCTTTTGTCGGACCTAACGGATTTGAAAAGACCACTCTTTTCAAAATACTGATCGGTGAAATCAATCAAGACAGCGGTAGCTTCAAATGGGGAGCGACAACTTCCAAAGCTTATTTCCCGAAAGATAATACAGCATACTTTGATGGCAATGAACTGTCATTGATTGACTGGTTAAGAGAATATTCATCAGACAAAGCAGATTCATATGTCAGAGGATGGCTTGGAAGAATGCTTTTCTCGGGAGATGAAGCACTGAAAAAAGCAAGCGTTATCTCCGGAGGAGAAAGAGTTCGATGCATGTTATCAAAAATGATGCTTTCAGGAGCTAATGTGCTTTTATTCGATGAACCGACCAACCATCTTGATCTGGAATCAATCACAGCACTCAATAACGGGTTGATCAATTTCAAGGGAACCATATTATTTGTGTCACATGACCATCAGTTTGTCCATACCGTTGCAAACCGCATCATGGAAATTACACCAAATGGATTGATTGACAGGCAGATGACCTATGATGAGTACCTTGAAAGTGAGGATATTGCGGAGCTCAGAAAGAAAATGTATAGTTAGTACAAGGAGAATTGATTGAATATACTGTCTGCAGAGAAGATAGTAAAAGCCTATAGTGAAAAACAACTGCTGAATGAAGTCTCAGTTGGAATTGATGATGCAGAAAAAACAGGGGTAATCGGTATTAATGGAACCGGAAAATCCACTTTTCTGAAAATCCTGGCAGGTATAGAAACCGCAGACAGTGGAAATATCATTATGAAAAAAGGCTTAACCATTGAATATTTATCACAGAACCCGGTTTTTGATGAAGAAAATACTGTCCTTCAACAGGTTTTCAAAGGAAACTCTCCTGTGATGAAGTTGTTAAGAGAGTATGAGTCATGTATGCATGAGCTTAGTCTTCATTCAGAAGATGGCAAACTTCAGAAAAAAATGGGAAGCTTGACACAGCAGATTGATAACATGAAAGCCTGGTCAATAGAAGGAGAATCAAAAGCTGTGCTGACGAAACTTGGCATCACTGAATTTTCAGCAAAAGTAGGGAAACTATCCGGAGGCCAAAAGAAAAGAATAGCACTAGCCAGTGCTTTAATCACACCATCTGAACTGCTGATCCTGGATGAACCGACTAATCAACTTGATAATGATACCATAGACTGGTTAGAAAAATATCTGAATACCCGCAAAGGAGCTTTATTGCTTGTGACACATGACAGATATTTTCTTCAGAGAGTCTGTCAGAAAATAATCGAAATAGAAAACGGAAATCTTTATCAGTATCAGGCAAATTATGAGACTTATCTGGAATTGAAAGAGCAAAAAGAAGATAGTGATGTAGCAACAGAAAGAAAAAGACAAAGCTTATATAAAAAGGAACTTGAATGGATTAAAAGAGGAGCAAGAGCAAGATCGACAAAGCAGAAAGCAAGAATTGAACGGTTTGAAGAGCTTGAAAATTCAAAGCTGATTGAAAATAATGAAGATATTGAAATCAATGTAGGAACGACAAGACTTGGGAAAAAGATTATTGAACTTGAAAACACAGGAAAAGATTACCACGGAAAAAAAGTGATCAACGATTTCAGTTATGTGGTTAAACGGGATGATCGAATAGGGATAATCGGACCAAACGGCAGCGGAAAATCCACTTTACTTAAAATGATTGCAGGAAACTTGCTTCCGGATCGAGGACAGGTCATTGTAGGAGAAACTGTTAAAACAGGATTTTTCACTCAGGAAAATGAAGTGATTGATGACAGTATCAAAGTGATTGACTATATCAGAGAACAAGCAGAGTTCTTAACGACAGATGAAGGAGTGATGAGTGCGGGGAAGATGCTTGAAATGTTTCTTTTCCCTGCAGATGTTCACTGGAAAAGTGTATCTAATTTATCAGGAGGAGAAAGAAGAAGGCTATATCTTTTAAAAATACTCATGGGAGCACCGAATGTATTACTGCTTGATGAACCGACTAATGATTTAGATATAAAAATACTCACGATTCTTGAAAACTATCTCAATGATTTTAAAGGAGCAGTGATTGCTGTTTCACATGACAGATATTTTTTAGACAGAGTTGCTAATCGGATATTCATTTTTAACAATCAGGCAACAATTAAACAGGTTCAGGGAAACTATACTGACTATTATCAGGAAAAGCAGCTTGAAGATGAAAAAAACAAACCAAATAAAGAAAAAACAGCCTCGTCAGTTGAATACAAGAAAAACAGGACAATAAAGTTCACTTTCAATGAACAACGTGAATTTGAAAAGATAGATACAGACATTGAGGCCCTTGAAAAAGCCATTAATGACATCGGGATTAAAATCAGAAAGGATGCCAGTGACTTTGTCCTTCTGCAGAAACACATGAAAGAGCAGGAAGAGCTTGAAAGACAGCTGGAAACTAAAATGGAAAGATGGGTATATCTTAACGAACTGAATGATTTAATCACAAAAAACAAAAATGAGAAAAAGGGAGAAAACAATGAATGAATTTTTTGATCTGAATATGATTAATCCCGCATTGAAAGAAGCACTTCTAAAACAGAACATTGTAGCATTGACAGAGATACAGAAAAAAGCGATTCCAGAAGCTTTGAAAAACAAGGATATTGTTGTGCAATCTGAAACAGGAACAGGCAAGACACTTGCTTATCTGGTTCCGCTTTTTCAGAAGACAGAAATTCAAAAACATGAAACTCAGGCAATTATTCTGACACCGACCCATGAACTGGCCATTCAAGTATTAAGACAGATAGAACTGCTTTCACTGAATGCTGGAATGATGATTTCTTCTACACCAATCATCGGTAACGTCAATATTGACAGACAGATTGATAAACTGAAAGCAAAACCACATATTATTGTAGGCTCTGCGGGCAGAATTCTTGAACTGATTAAAAAGAAAAAAATCGCAGCTCACACCGTTAAGACAATCGTCATTGATGAGGCAGATACCTTAATTGATAAAAACAACCTTGAAACAGTCAGAGAAGTCATCAAATGTACTCAAAAAGACAGACAGCTGATGATGTTTTCAGCCACAATCACCAATGAGGCAAAAGAAAGAGCAATCGAACTGATGAAACAACCTGAATTTATTTCAGATACTAAAAAAGCAACGGTTCCTGATTCTATTGAACATATGTATTTTATGGCAGAATCAAGAGAAAAAATTGAAGTACTACGTAAAATCATCAGAATCATGAAGCCTTCTAAGGCATTACTGTTTGTCAGTGAACGGGAACAACTTGATATTCTGACAGAAAGACTTCTTTATCATGGAATCAAAGTGAAAAGTCTTCATGGAGATAAACAGAAAAACGATAGAAAAACAGCCATGAATGAGTTCCGGTCAGGAAAGATTCAAGTACTTGCGGTTACTGACATTGCAGCAAGAGGACTTGATATTGAAGGAGTTACTCATATTATCAACATGGACATCCCTGAAAAAGTAAAAATATATCTTCATAGAGCAGGCCGCACAGGTAGAATGGGAAAAAAAGGAATAGCTGTTTCCATCGTATCAAAACAGGAAGAACCAATTATCTTTGATTATGAAAAGAGTCTCAACATTACTATCTCACCGAAGAACACATTTAAAGATGCCATTATTGATTTAAAAAAGTGACAAGTAAAACCGGCTTGATACTATATATTATTAATAAAATTACATAGGCTCTTTTATTGTCAATCAGGTATGTTTGATGTAAACTCTTGTTAAGAAGGTTCTTTTTTGAAAGGATTATCATGAAAAAACTGCTTAACTATGAGGAAATGATCTATAAACTTGAAAAGCTGGAAAAGAATCAGACTCAGATTCTTGAATTAATTGAATTGATGAAAATGAAAGAAGAATAAGATGCTTGATATAGTTGACATACGATGTGAAGGACAAACACAAAACATCTCACTAGCGACCAAAACACCTCAATTCAGCTGGAAACTGCAGTCATCTCACCATAGTGTAATGCAGAGAACTTATCGTATTACGGTTTTTTCAAATGGAGAAACCGTCTGGGACAGTAAAACAGTTCACTCAAATCAAAGTATCAATATTCTATATGATGGGACACAACTTCTTCCTGATAATGAATATTCTTATCTGATAAGAATCAGTGACAACTATAATGAAACCGCGATATCTGCTATGAAAACTTTCAGAACCAGTCACTTTCTTGAACCATGGAAAGCAAAGTGGATTTCAAGCGGGTACAAAAATCCGTTAAACGGTTCAAAACCAGTGACTGTTTTTAGAAAAGAAATCTTCATCAATAAAGAAGTAATAAAAGCCTATATCATAGCCAGTGCACTTGGACTGTATACTTTCTATATCAATGGAGAACGTGTAGGCAAAGACTATTTCACACCGGGATATAGTCCATATCATCAATATATTCAATATCAGACATATGAAATTTCCAACCTTCTTAAAAAAGGAAGTAATACGGTTATTGCTTATCTGGCTAATGGCTGGTACTGTGGACGATTTGCCGGGAAAAACAATTTTTATGGCGATGAGACAGCACTGATTGCCGAAATAAGCATGAACTTCAGCGATCAGACCAAAGAACGTTTTATCACAGACCGCTCATGGACATGCACAGAAGATGGGCCGATATTGTTTTCAGAGTTTTATGATGGTGAAATTTATGATTCTAACAGAAATAATCTAGACGAACTTTTATTTCAACCTGTCAAACAGGTAGAAATATCATCAAAGAGTAAATTGGTTCCTCATTTCGGAACAACCGTCAATAAACAGGAAGAAAGAAAACCAATAAGAGAGATTAAAAGGACTGATGATTCGGTCATAGTGGATTTCGGGCAGAATTTTTCCGGCTGGATAAAATTAACCATGAAAACATTAGAGAGAAAAGAAGTGGTGATTAGACATGCTGAAGTTCTTGATCAAAACAATGAGCTGTATACTGCTAATCTCCGGTCTGCAAAAGCTACACTGACTTATCTTTCCCATGGGGGAGAAGAAGAAACCTACGAACCATATTTTACTTACATGGGATTCAGATTTGCAGAAATAAAAGGACTGAGACCTGATGAAATTATCGATATCACCGGAATAGTGGTTTATTCTACGATGGAGATAACAGGAAGTTTTTCCTGTTCCGATGAAAAGATAAACCAGCTTCAGAAAAACATACTCTGGGGAGAAAAATCCAACTTCTTTGAAATACCCACCGACTGTCCGCAACGGGATGAACGACTTGGATGGACAGGTGATCTGGCGGTGTTTGCCAGTACTGCAGTATTTAATATGGATGCATCTTTATTTCTTAAGAAATGGTTGACAGATGTAAGGCTGGAACAGGGAAAGGATGGTGCCATGCCATTAACTGTTCCTGACAGCAGAATTAACAACATGGATAAGACAGCAGTTGCAGGCTGGGGTGATGCTGCTATCCTTGTACCATATGCCAATTACTTAGCCTATGGTAATAAACAGCAGCTTGAAACTCAATATGAAAGCATGAAAAAATGGGTGGAAAAGGAAAAAAGAGAATCCTGTCAGATCACATCTGAAAACCAGACCAGAAAATATCTCTGGACTACAGGGTTTCAATACGGAGACTGGTTAGCACCTTTTGAAACAGCACCGAAGTGGAAAGAAAAAGGAAAATACCTTGCCACAGCATATTTTGCCAACAGCACCAGACTGCTAAGTGAAGTTGCTGCCATATTAGGTAAAAAGGAAGATCATAGTAAATATTTGAAATTGTTTGAAAAAATAAAGAAAGCATTCTGTGATGAATTTCTTAAAGAAGACGGTAAATTATCTGGAGACTTTCAGAGTCTCTATGTCTGTGCCTTATACTTCAGATTGCTTCCAGATGAAGCTGTTGAAAAAGCTGCAGAACAGCTGGCTGATAAAATAAAAGAAAATAACGGATGCTTATCAACCGGTTTCCTTGGCACACCATATATCACTTTTGCTTTAAGTGATAACAACAGGCTGAAAGAAGCCTATGATTTATTGTTGAATGAAAAGAATCCATCCTGGTTATATCCCGTTAACAGAGGAGCGACCACAATCTGGGAGAGATGGGATGCACTGCTTGAAAACGGAGAAGTCCATTCAGAAGGTAATATGGTCAGTTTCAATCATTATGCCTATGGGGCAGTAGGTGACTGGCTGTATAAAACTGTGGCAGGATTAAAACCTGATTATATTAACGGAGGATATAAGAAGTTCACAATAGAACCAAAACCTGGAGGTGGTTTAACATCCTGCAGACTTACTGTGAACAGTCCATATGGAGAGATAAGAATCTTCTGGGAAATTGTTGAGAATCAATTTTCAATAAAAGTGACCATACCAGCTAACAGTCAGGCAAAGATAGTTTTACCTGACCATAAGCAAATTGAGGTGGGTTCCGGAACCCACGAGTTTAAAACTCATTTAATTCAAGTTTAAGAAAGGCAAGAACCATGAATAAATATTCCGTTCATAACTATTTACAACAGCGGTTGATGAAACAGTGTCAGGAGCTGCCACATGCTTTTGATTCGGTAAACGATTTTGAATGCTATAAGAAAAAGCTCAGAGAAAGACTGTGTGAGATTTTACCTGTTTTACCTTCAGCTTATGAAGGAACTGGAACCGTTATTGGAAGAAATCAGTTATCAGAGGATCTGACTTTAGAAAGTATTGAACTGACACTTGATGAAAATCTTTTAGTTCCTGTGCACTTATATAAAAAAGAAGGAACAATGAATGCACCTGCTGTGATTATATGCCCGGGATATGGCACACCGATGAATACAGATTATTATGTTTCGTTTGCCATGAGCCTGGCTAATGAAGGAATAGCGGCTGCGGTAATTGAATATGGAGGGACCGGTGAAACGGCTGAGAGACCAGATTACAATACTGCGATTGACAATATTTCTTCTGCTTGTCACTTACTGGGTATGAATGAAGCGGGAATAAGAGTATCTTCAAATATAGCATTATTTAATTATCTTAAGAGAAGAAAAGACATTAATGAGCAAAGAATAGGAATAACAGGACTTTGCCAAGGTTCAATTATCACAGCTTATACCATTGCTGTGGAAAATGGTTTTTATGCCTGTGCTCCTTTATGCGGAGCGACAACATATGAAGCGGAAGTCGTTTCATATGCATCAAGACAAGGCGGATGGTCAGGTATTTCTCCATTTGTATTTGACATTTTAAAGTACGCAGATTTTCAGCATCTCTTTTCATGCTTTGCCCCAAAACCAATGCTAATTCAGAATAATATGACAGACATTCATTGGCCATTGTCAGGGTTCGAAAAAGTCAAACAAATGGTAGAGGAAGTGTATCATCTGTATAAAGAAAAAGACAAGATACAATTCAGGCTTTCCCATGCTCCTCATGCTTACCAGGGAGCTCATGCTGATAATATTATCAGGTTTTTTGTGAAACAGTTTTTATAGAAAGGACAGGAAGCATGACACCGAGAGAGAAAATAAAAGCAGTTTTAAATGGAGAATTACTTAATGAAATACCCGTTTACAGAGAAGCACCAATGGATGTGACTGTACTCGGGAATCTGATTAAAGAGCCTGTGGAAGGCAATGCAGAAAGCATGATAGAATTTACAAGGTTTCTAGGTAGCAGTACTGCTTACCTTAATATTGATATGGAAGTTCAAACCATATCGAAAGACGAAAGCCATCACAAATACAGCTATGAAACAGGAGCTGTCTGGAGAGAAAGTTACTTTCCAACATTTTGCAGGGAAGCAGAACGATTTCCTGTTAATCACCCTAATGAAGCATTGACTTTCAGATTTTCTGATAAAGGATATACAGAGCGATTCAATGTTGAAAAGGCAAGAGCCATTGTCAATCAATATCATGAAGCAGGATTTTTTGTAGAGGGAGGCGCCATGGGTGCTTTTCAGGCTATCTATTATTATATCACCTCATTCGAAAACATCCTGACATGGATGGTTATAGAAGAAGAAGCCGCGTTGGCTTTATACAATGAAACAAAAAGATATAGCCTGGAAAGTGCCCGAAGATTACTTGATGCTGGAGTAGATGCTGTTTTCGTCTGCAGTGATCTGGGGTCAGCCAGAAGCCTTCTTTTTTCTAAAGAATTATTCAGGAAATATTTAGCTCCTTGGTTAAAGGAACTTTCTGATTTGTGTCATGAAAGAAAAGCTTACCTCCATCTTCACAGCCATGGCCATGTGGAAGAGCTGATGGATGATTTCATAGGATGTGGAGTGGATATTATAAATCCAATTGGACCATCCGATCATAATGATCTGGCGATGTTTAAAAGAAAATGGGGAGATAAGATAACCCTCAATGCCGGCATTGGAACTGCTATTGCCCAGATGACCTCAGAAGAAATGAGAGAACATGTTTTTGCGGTAGTTGAAACAGGACGAAAAGGAGGTCGCTTCTTCCCAAGAACTGAAAGCGGAATTCCAGTCATGAGCAAAGAAAAAACGGTGGAATATCTGTGTCTTCTTAAAGAAGCGTGTCAGTTGGGATATATTAAATAAAAGAGCTCAACTGGTAATGTGAAACAATTTGATAATGCAATAAGGTTTCACAATTAAAACTGAAAATATTTTACAGAAATATTTTGAAACGGAGGCACATTTATGATTAAGAAAATTATCCGGGGTTTATTGAAAACAGTACTTGTCTTACTTACGGTTATCATCGTTATGGTTGCAGGTTATATAGGATACTTCATGCTATTTACATCAAATGCTGACTATTCTGATAATATGCGTATTGTTGATCAAACAGAATTAGTCATAGTTGATTGTGATAACAGCATGGGTAGTTTCTGGGAAGTAGATGACGGAATGGTGATCGCTTACTTAATGAATAAACCTGAAGCGAATTTACTGGGGATAACCACAACCTTTGGTAATAAAACATATGATCATAAATATACTGTTATGATGCTTGAAAAATTAGATAGAGCAGATACCCCTTTATATAAAGGAGAGCAGCAGGCAGATTCAGAAACAACTGAAGCTGCGAAATTTCTGGCAGAAAAAGCAGCGGCAAACCCTGGACAGATTACTATCATAGCAGCAGGTCCATTGGGGAACTTAAAAGCAGCTTATGATTTGGACCATGACTTCTTCAAGAATGTCAAGGAAATCGTTATCATGGGAGGTTATACAGAACCGCTTATACTTGGAAGCAGAGAAGTCAGTGAACTTAATTTATCAGCTGACTATCAGGCGAGTTATGAAGTGCTTTACAGTGAAGCAAAAATCACATTGATGACAGCACAGGCTTGTCTTGATGCACCATTTTATTTTAAAGATTTAAAAAACCTGAAAAACTTTCCTCTTTCATGGAAATTCCAGAATTTATTCTGGCTGACCTTACAGAAACTTGGATTAGGAAACAACTATTATGTGTTATGGGACCTTCTTCCTGCATCATATGCATTTAATAATGAGTATTTTGACAATCAGGAGGTGTATTTGAATTCTTCTTTAGATGATTTGAAAACAGGTACCATTATATATAACACAAGTGGAGAAGGTAAACTGATCAATATGCCAAAAGGAATCAGAGAAACTGAAAAATTCTATGATGATCTGTTTTTAAACTGGAACAGATGATTATTCTTTCAATCTGGTAGCTTCCTCTATTTCAAGTCCGGTCAGATAGTCAAGCTGCCTTGGCTCATATTCATCTTCCCGTTGCCTGGTCATCAGGGTATAATCCCATGAGGCAGGGGCAGCGTCTTTTCTCCAGTCTCTTCTTTCCCAGTAATATCCCCTAAAAGGATCTCTGGTGTTATTCATCCAGTCAAGAAGTCTGTCATGAAGCTTGTTTCTTGTTTCAGACAGTTGTTCATTGTAAATCAGATTGTCCAGTTCATCAGGGTCGTTTTTAAGGTCATACAATTCATCAGAACCAAGTAAAAACACAGTCAACTTGTAGCGACCATCAAATACCGCTCGCATTGGCTGATATCCTCCAAAGCCGTCATGGTCAATTTCATACCGGCTATATTCCAGAAAGATTTCATCATTGATTTTCTCATGATGATATAAAGCAGGAAGCATACTCTTTCCTTCTAACACTTTTGACAGACTGATGTTCATGAAATCAAGGATAGTTGGCACAATATCGATATGTGATGCGGGAAAAACGTACCTGCTGTTTTTTTCAATTTTGTTTTTTTGCCATATCATTAACGGGATTTTTGAGATGCAATCGTATGAGGATGGACCTTTACTGGTAATTTTATGGCTATATAAAGCATCACCATGATCAGAGGTATAAATTCCAAGCGCCTCCGGAACAAACTGATTTACTGCCCTATAAACCTTTCCGATTAAATGATCAACAAAACTGTTACATCCGAAAAAGGCTTGAAAATTCATTGATACATCTTTTTTAGATAAGTTGATATTCTTGTTGGCCCATAAAGCATAATGAGGGCTTTTTTGGGATAAGTCATCACAAATGGCATCATCTTTCGGGAATTCATAATTTTCAAATAAATCATAATATTCTTTTGGACAAAGAAATGGATGATGAGGCTCGTCAAAGGAGACACAAAGAAGAAAATCCTCATCATGATGAGCTTTAATGAAGGCGATTGCTTTTTCTGCTACTTTGTATCCAAAGGTGAAAACTTCCTGTACATTTTCTTTATCCATCAGAAACATATCTCGTGATTTTAAGCGATCTTCTGCAGACATTTCTTCAAGATAGTTTTTCATATCATACCAGTAATCCTTGTCCCAACCGTCAGGACATCTTCCCAATCCGAAATAATCGCTGCCGTCTAAATGCCATTTTCCAATAAATGCCGTCTTAATCCCCTGATCTCTTAAACGTTGTCCAATCGTTTTCACATTATCTCCTAATGGCATGGAATTGGCGCAGACACCATTAGAATGGGGGAATGTCCCGGTGAAAATGGCAGAACGGGCAGGACCGCATACCGGCTGGCAGGTATAGGCATTGGTAAACATCATTCCACTTGCTGCCATCTCATCAATATTTGGTGTCTGCAATCCTGTATTTCTGTAACAATTTACCATATCCCATCGTTGTGTATCCGTCATGATCAATACGATTTGCTTTTTCATGCGTTATGTCACCTCAAAATTTAAAGATAATTCATTCTATCATAAAAATTGATGCTTAATAAAATGATACAATAAGAATAAATATGAAAAATGCAATAAAACAGCTGAATTCACGTTTATATTGTTGACGGAAGTAAAAGGAGAGTGGAATGTCTAAGAATCTGGTGACTGACCTCATTGCCAATGAATGGTCTAAACTGAAATCTTATCTGACATATCAATATAAGATGTTATCAGAACAGGATGCAGAAGACATCATTCAGGAAACTGCCTATAGAATGCTTAAAAGCAGCAGAAAGTTTGATGAAGTTGAATATTTATCAGCTTATGTCTATCAGTCCATCAGAAATACAGCCGTCAGTTACTTCAGGACCAGAAAAGAGACAGCGCCGCTTCATGAATTTATACTTCCTTCAGCAATCAATGTTGAAGATGAAGTCATCAGTAAAGAAATTGCCAAAGAAGTCAAGCAGGCAATCAATGAACTTGATCAGAAATCAAAAACAGTTTGGATTGCGACAGAAATGCTGGGGAAAAGTTTCAAGGATCTATCAGAAGAGCTTAACGAACCAATAGGAACATTACTATCAAGAAAAAAAAGAGCTAATGACAAAGTTAAGGAAAAAATATTAACAAAGATGGAAAAGGAGAACAAATAAAATGACAGGAAATTTTTTTAAAGGGAAAAGTGTAATTAAAATAGCAGGATGGATTATGGCTGGAATATTGCTTGCCTGTGTTTTTGCATTTATTCTGGGAATTGGAGTCATGTATTTATGGAACTGGCTGATGCCGGATATCTTTGGGCTTGGAACCATCGGATACTGGCAGGCCTTCGGATTGATTTTACTGGCTAAAATATTGTTTGGCTTTGGCGGGCATGGTGAAAGTAACAGTAAGTCAAAGGGTAAAAAGGATAAGATAGAGAGTAAAGTAAAAACAGAACAGGATAATCTGTATAACGAATGGTGGGACAGTGAAGGGAAAAACAAATTCGATGAATATTTTGAAAAAAAGAAAAATGAAAAAGAAGAGAGCTGAAAAGCTCTCTTCTTCTATTTCATTAAGTTCGGCAGGAAAGTAACCATTCCCGGGAATAGAAGCAGCAGGCCGAGACATACAAACAATGCAATCAGAAACGGCCATACCCCTTTAAAAATTGTTTCAATGGGAATATCCTTTGCCACTCCTTTAATAATAAACACATTCATGCCAACTGGAGGGGTAATGACTCCCATAGCGACCACCAGAACAATAATCACACCAAACCAGATGGGATTATAACCAAGGACATCCACTGCCACCGGATAGAAAATCGGAATGGTAAGCAATATAAGTGCCAGTGCATCGATAAAACATCCTAATACTAAATAGATTAAGAGAATGATGATGATAATTCCAAAAGGAGGCAATGACAGGTTTGAAGCCCAGGTAGCTAAAGCAAATGGTAATCTTGACACTGCAATGAAGCGGCCGAATACAGTAGCGCTGGCAACCATCAGCATAATCATAGCGGTTGTCCTAGTAGTATCTTTAAGTGAGTTTATGATTCCTTTGAAGTCAATTCTCTTTCTTATTAATGTGACGACAAGAATACAAAAAGCACCAACAGCTCCGGCTTCAGTTGGAGTGAAATATCCTAAAAACAGACCCCCAACAGAAATGACAAAAGTGAGAATAACTTCTAACAGTCCGTTTTTCAAAGATCCAAAGCGCTCTTTCCAAGTTGATTTGTCACCTGCAGGACCTAATGAAGGATTTTTTTTAACCAGGAAATAAATAGTGAGCATATATAATACCATCAGCAACAGACCGGGAATGATACCTGCTAAAAACAGTCTGCCGATTGATTGCTGAGAAGCAATTCCATAAATGATGAAAATGACACTTGGCGGAATAAGCACACCTAAAGCACCTCCGGCTGCAATGGAAGCGGTTGATAATGAATCGTCGTACTTGTATCTTCTCATTTCAGGAAGTGCAATAGCCCCCATGGTTGCCGCAGTGGCAGTGTTTGAACCGCAGATAGCTCCAAACATGGCACATGCCCCTTGTGTAGCAATTGCTAATCCTCCAGGTTTATGCCCTACAAGCTTATACATGAACGTATATAAACTGGAGCCAACTCCTGAATAATAGGCGATGAATCCCATCCATATGAACATCGGGATGACACTTAATGAGTAAGAAGAAAATGTCCCGTAAACTTCTGTAGTCGCCATGCTTAAAGCAGCTTTTGGTGATACCAGTATTGAAAAACCAAGCATACCTACAATCAGCATGGAGAAAGAAATAGGCATTTTAAAAGCAATCAGTATTAAAAAAAGAATAATTCCAAGTAAACCGATCAGTTCTGGACTCATTTGCTTTTCACCTCCTTGATACTGTCAATGGCTTTAAAAAGTGATACCATGCTTAAAATGATAAAGCAGAAAGCAATGACATAGATAAAGAGATAAAAAGGTGTCTTGGTAGTGGGTGAAAGCTCATGGCTTCTTAATAAGCTGGTGGCATACCCGAACATCTTATAGGTGAAGAAACTCAAGAAGATGAATAAAATTGAATTCACAATAAAATCAATAATCTTCTGAAGCGGTTTTTTTAATTTGTCGACTAAAAAATCGACAGCAATGTGAGAATTTGATACCAGACATGCTGACAAACCAAATGCCACAATCAGTGCAGTCAGAAAACCAGTAAATTCATAAGCGCCAAGTAGAGGCGAACTGAAAACTTTCCTTACAATGACATTCAGAACCACTAATAACATGGCCAGAACAATACTTAAGCCAGCAAGCTTATCAAGCATGCTGGCTATATCGTGTATCCCTTTTTTGATTTTCAAGTACATAATTTTTCCTTCGTTATTTTTTAGTAAATACCATTATATTTATCTGCAAGTTCTTTTACCAGTTTGAGTACATCAGTACCTGATGTTAAATCTTTAACTGACTGTGTGTAAGTATCCTGTATTGGAGCCACTTTTTCAATCCAAAGTGCTTTTTCTGCATCTGAGAGTTCAATGACTTCCATTCCCTGCTCATTAACAGCATAATCCATACCTTCTTCATTCTGCATATCCCATAAACCAATACCTGTTTCATTATAGAATTTATCAGTGGTTTCTAAAATGATTTTCTGTAAATCAGCAGGGATAGAGGCCCATTTGTCAGAATTCATAGTGACAAAGAACAATGTGTTGTAAAGAAATGGTGTCAAAGTAAGGTAATCAGTTACTTCAGCATGTTTCCAGCCTTTTAAAACTTCAACCGGAGAAAGATTTCCTTTAACGATTCCTTTTGATAAAGCCTCATAAGCATCTGATTGAGGCATTCCAATAGGAATTCCACCTAATGCTTCAATAGTTGTCGCGCTTAATCCTGTGGCTCTGATTTCATAACCCTTCAAATCCGCCAGACTTCTGATAGGGTCTTTAGTGAAAAGATCTCCAGGGCCTGTTGCGATGACCATCATTAACTTAGTATCCTGTACTTCAGCAGGATTCAACTGCTGTATTCCGTCCCAGGCTACTTTACTGGCTACTTTAGAGTTTTTGTAGGTTATGCCAGGTAATTCAAAAGCCTCAAGAACTGGAAAACGCCCTCTTGTATATGAGAAACATGATAATCCGATGTCAGCAACACCTTCTACAACTCCGTTATAGGTGTCTGCAGCTTGTAACAATGTCCCACCTGGATAACTGGTGATTTTTACTACTCCGTTAGTCGCCTCATCGATTGCTTTTATCCATCCCTGAACAAAAACAGTTTCAGCCGGATGTGTTGCCGGGAAAAAGTGAGCAAGACTCAACTCAATAGTTTCTGCCTCACCATCGGTTTTGCTGCATGCGGTAATTGAGAACAACATGGTGATGACTACAAGCAACACGATAAGTTTTTTTGTCATAATTGATTTTTGCATAAAAATAACTCCCCTCAAATTAATTGTTAAGCCACAATACTTTCTGTGAACAGTTCAGTAATTAACCAAGGCAAAGTTTCTGATTCCTTTTACTAACTATTCTACCATTCTACCGTAAAGGTTTTTCTTGCGTACTTTCCATTCTACTTATACTGTATATCAGTATAACCTACCTAAAAAATTATAGTATCATGAACAATTAATGTCAAATATTTTTTTTACCTTTTAAAACTAAGAAAATACTTCCTGTCGGACAGATGTCAACACACTTGAAACATTTTATGCATTCACTGCTGCTAATTTCACCAGTTTCAATATATGAATTGACAGGTAAACTCATCAGACACTCTTTTTCGCATTTCATACAGTCTATGCATGAGGATTTCTGAGTCATAAGACGAAGCCTTGGAAAAGAGAGTAAAGATGACACTTTGTGACCGATGACCATGAAAGGGGCCATCCAGCAGATCAGATGGCAGGAGGCTCTTTTCCCGAAAAAAAGAGGAAAAAACATGATGATGATGATCACACCATAATAAATGATATAATTCATTGGTTCAGAAACTGAAATGTATTTCTCGGTCATAAAAAAGAAGTTGATTCGTAGCATCCCTGCAGCACTGATTAAAAAAGAAATAATTAAGCCAAACCAGAATACCCAGATGACATATTTAATATGGTTTTTCCAGTTGTTTTTAAACTGTTTAGGAAATGCTGCCGATTGTGCTTCCTGCAATGCACCTGCAGGACATATCCAGCCACAGAAAAAGCGGCCGAAGAAAAGCGAAAAAAACAACAGAGCAATAAAGGTAAAGAGACTTCCGTTAACTATTCCCTCACTTGGTCCAACGACAGATAGATAAGGAGAAAAATAATTAATGGTAATCGGGAAAAGTAAAAAGGAAATCAATAGTATGAAATATCTGATTTTCTGTCTTTTTTTTGTTTTCATAACTTACCTCACTTACCTTTATCATATATAATGAAAGTAATAAAATCAATTAAGAAAAAGGGTAATAATGATTTCACTGGAAAAAGCCAAGGAAGTATTACATGAAGATGTGAAAAATGTTACAGCCATTTTAAAAGGCTGGTCAGGTGATGAAAAATATCTGGTTGAAGGTGAGTACAATACTTATCTTATAAGAGTTTCAGCTTTAAGTACTTACGAAAAAAAGAAAACTGAATTCAAATATATTAAAAAAGTGTATGAAAAAGAAATCAATACCAATCAGCCTATTGCTCTGATTAATAATCATGGAGTGATTTATACAGTTCTGGAATATGTGAAGGGAAAAGATCTTGAAGAAATACTACCGGGATTAGATAGTATGACTCAATATGAAATAGGGTTGAAGAGCGGAGAAATACTATCACAAATTCATAAGATTTCTTTTGATGAACAGGTAAATCCATGGTTTGACCGGTATTCCAGAAAAACACTTGTCAATATTGAAAAATTCAGACAATGCGGAGTTGAGATAGAGAATCAGGAAAAAGCTGTTTCGTTTTTACTGGAAAACATGGATATCCTGAGAAACAGACCGCAGGTCTTTCAACATGGTGATTATCACATCGGAAATATGATTTATGATGAAAAAGGTGATTTAGCTATCATTGATTTTAACCGCATGGATTTTGGAGATTCTTATGAGGAATTTAACCGGATGGCTACCTTTTCAAGAAAAACTAGCATTCCCTTTGCAACCGGTCAAATTGAAGGATATTTCAACAGGAAGATTCCAGAAGAGTTTTTCAGACTTTTCGCTTTTTACTCTATAAGCAATGCATTAGGGGCAATTCCCTGGGCTATACCATTTGGGACAAGGGAAGTCAAAACCATGATTGAACTTACTGAAATGGTCATAGCAGACTTTGATCAATTGACAGACTGTGTCCCGGTTTGGTTTAAAAGGTAATCCTCAGGTTAGTGATAATTTCAATATGATATAATTGAAGAACAATAATTTCAAGGAGGTTAACATATGGTTAAAGATTTATGGTATGCGATTTTATCTTCAAATGAAGTTCCCAAGAATAAGCTAGTCGGAGTAATAAGAATGGGAGTTAAGCTTGCATTCTGGAGAGATCAGTCAGGACAAGTAAACTGTATCGAAGATAAATGCTGTCATAGAGGAGCTTCCCTTAGCTCGGGTAAACTGGTAGACAACCATGTGCAATGCCCTTTCCATGGATTCATTTATGACGGATCAGGAAAAGTGAAAGTGATTCCTGCAAATGGAAAGTCACAGGAACCGGCAGATACTTACAGAGTGACCAGTTATCTTGTACAGGAGGAGCAAGGTCTGATTTTCATCTGGTGGAGCGATCAGAAAGAAAAAGTAACACCTCTTGAATTTTTTGAAGATTTAAAACAGGATTTCTATTACAGCCAGTTTCAGAGAGTATGGGACACTCACTTTACCAGATGCATTGAAAATCAGATGGATGTGGTTCATGTTCCTTTTGTTCACCATAATACCATCGGGAAAGGAAATAAGACCATTGTTTATGGCCCAAAGGTAAAATGGGAAAACAGAAAACTGACTTGGTATGTCATGAACGTCGAAGACACTGGTAAGAATAAAGCAAAAAGTGCATCGGAAATGCCCGGAGAGGATTATTTTTCGCTTCAGATTATCATGCCAAATATCTGGCAGAATATCATTACAGAAAAATTAAGAGTTTTTGCAGCTTTTGCGCCGATAGATGATGAACATACAATGATTTACCTCAGATATTATCAGTCATTCATGAAAGTCTGGGGAATAAGACACTTTATACTGTGGGCAGGTGCACAGTTCAGTAAAGTGATTCTGAATCAGGATCACCGAGTTGTCATGACACAGATTCCTAAATACACTTATGCTAAAATGGGGGAGAAACTGATTCCCGGGGACCGGCCCATCGCAGAATTCAGAAGGAAAATGGAACAATTGAATAAAGAAAAAGAATAGCTCGAACAGGGCTATTCTTTTTATTGACAATAAATTAAAAATTTATTAATATATAGAGGTACGATATATAGAGAGGCGTTATATAATGAATATAAAAAATCATTCACCATTGACAGAGGCATCCTATTATATTCTGCTGTCATTAGTGAAACCATTACACGGGTATGGCATTATCAAGACAGTTGAAGAAATGAGCAATCATAGAATTAAGCTGGCAGCAGGAACTCTTTATGGAGCCCTATCCACCCTGCTCAATTATCGGCTGATAAAAATTGTGAATGAGCAGGAAACCAGCCGAAAAAGAAAAACATATTATATTACATACAGTGGAATGGAGCTGTTGAAATATGAAATAGAAAGACTGGAAGAAATGATTCAGAATGGTAAAAACAGCGTGGAGGAATATCATGGAGATTAAAATAAATAAGCTTTACTTTGCATGGCAGGAAGACAAGGAAATAGAATTTTTAGAACAGAGAGCTGCTGAAGGACTGTTTTTAACAAGAGCAGGCTTTGGTGTTTACTGGTTTAAACAAGGAGAGCCTAGAAAGGTCAGCTATCAGCTTGATTTCAAAGGATTCAACAATAGGATTTCAGAAAGTGAGTATCTCCAGTTATATGAAGATTCTGGCTGGGAAAAAGCAGCTACCTTTGGATCCTGGTATTATTTTATGAAAGAGAAAACACAAGAACCTGACGAAAGTATTTTCAACGATAATCATTCAAAAAAAGTCAAATACAGAAGGCTTTTATTCTTTCTTCTGCTGACAGGATTTCCTCTTTATTATCAGGCAATTCTATACTATCCATTAGTGGATAGAGATGCTTTGGTTTTCCCCAGTTTTTATTCAATTTTCAGGGTGATAGTAGGAGTATTAGTGATTATTCATTTTTTCGCATTAATTAAAATCGCTTCAATTTATTTAAAAACTGGAAAGGATATAAAAGAGTAAGGCTATCCGATGTTAGATTAATAAAAGAAATGATACAATTAGTTTCCTGAAACATCTGATAATAAAAAGCACCGGTCGTTCAATGTAAAACAGTGGGTATTCATGTTATATAAGCTAAAATATACCAGCGCCTCAATATAAATATGCTGTAAACAGTTTTATGAATATAGAAGCTGAAAAAGTGAAGCACTGTTTCAATTGACTTTACTAATCATCAATCCTATAATTAGGGTGACTAAAAGAATGAGGTATCTGAATGAAAGCAATTATAAAAGCAGAAAGAATGCCTGGAAATATCATACTAACCCAAAAGGACATTCCAGTTCCCAACGATGATGAAGTATTAATTAAAATAAAAAAAGCAGGAATCTGTGGTACAGACTTCCATATTTATAAATGGGATGAATGGTCCCAGAACAGAATTAATCCACCGGTAATCATGGGGCATGAGCTGGCAGGTGTCATTGAGAAAACAGGAAAAAACGCTACTAAATATAAAAAGGGAGACAGAGTTTCGGCAGAAGGCCACATTGTTTGCCACCACTGTAAGAGCTGCAGGAACGGGCTCTTTCATATCTGCGACAATGTGAAAATTATAGGGGTGGATATTGACGGATGTTTTGCTGAGTATATGTGTATGCCAGAATCAAATATCTGGCCTTTGGGAGAATATATTTCAGATAAATACGGAGCCATTATGGATCCTCTCGGAAACGCAATGCATACAGTCATGGCTCAGCCAGTCAAGGACAGGAATATATTAATCACCGGAGCCGGATCAATTGGTCTGTTTGCAACAGCAATTGCCAGAAGTCAGGGAGCGGATAAAATAGTAGTCAGTGAACCGAATGAGATGAAAAGCAGTATTGCAAGAAAAATCGGAGCAGATTTAGTGATTAATCCGTTAGAAGAAAATACTGAAAGTAAAATACTGAACCTTTTTGGAGGGCATGGACCAGATGTGGTTCTCGAAATGAGTGGATTTAAAAGTGCAGTTGAACTGGCATTCAATGTGATTGCAAAAGGCGGTGACATGGCGTTACTTGGATTATCAGACAAAAAAATCACTATTGATATGAATAATAATATTATTTTTAAAGGAATTACAGTCAGGGGAATCAATGGCAGAAGAATGTTCGAAACATGGCAGCAGTGTGACGACTACCTGAGGGATTATGCAGGAAACATTGATCCTGTCATTACTCATGAGATTGGAATGGAAGAAATTAACAGGGGGTTTGAAATGATGGCTGCCAATCAGGCAGTAAAAGTTGTTTTAAACATATAGGTGGTTTTTTGAAAGTAAAGGCATATGCAAAAATAAACTTATTCCTGGATATTCTTCACAAAAGACAAGATGGATATCATGAACTTGATATGATAATGCAATCAGTCACTTTATATGATACTTTACATATTAAAAAAATAAAAAGCGGTATTATAATCAAATGTAACAAACCGCTTATTCCATTGGATCAGGCAAATACTGTATATAAAGCAGCAGAACTTTTTCTTACCGAGCAACAGCTAAACATTGGAGTTTCAATCCGGATAGACAAAAAAATACCTGTGGAAGCGGGACTAGCTGGCGGATCAACAGATGCAGCCGCTACACTTGTTGCCTTAAACAGGATGTTTGAAACAAAACTGTCTGAAAAACAGCTAAGACATATGGCCTTGAAAGTCGGTTCAGATGTTCCTTTCTGCATTGAAGGCGGAACTAAAAGAGCGAAGGGAAGAGGAGAGCTTCTTGAAAAGGTTTCACCGTTGCCGAAAAGCTATTTTGTCATCATAAAACCGCATGCCAGTGTATCAACAAAATATGCATATTCTCTGTTTGATCGAACTAAAAAAAACATCAACATAGCTAGAATCATTAAAGCGATAGAATCAAAAGACATAAGCCATATTGGTAAAAACCTATATAATGAATTTGAGGATTACATTATTCCATATAATTATGAAATCAGAAAAGCAAAAGAATTTCTTGATTCCTTCGATAATGAAGGATGTCTGATGACAGGAAGCGGCTCGGCCATATACTCGCTTCACAGCTCTTTAAAGCAGGCAAAAGAAGTTTATACCATAGCAAAGAAAAAATATAAGGACTGTTTTTTGTGTCAAAGTAAAAACTAATGATATAATTAACATATCAGGGAGTGCGCCAGTTCGGTGCGTAGAATATAGTCGGGTGGAAGTCCCGACCTGATAAAGTTTAGCAAACAGTCAGTATCAAGCCTT
>JAFGUQ010000061.1 GCA_016938455.1 Clostridia bacterium | reverse complement strand
TACAATTATATCATAGAAGGTACAGAATGTCTATAGTATTTAAAAAGTCAATAGAATATATTGAAAAATTGATGCGTTTATCCTAATTGAAATAGCCTCTTAATATCTTTTTTTAAGACATGATGATATAATGGAGTAATAAAACAATAAGTTAGGTTATATGTTATTAATGAACACTGAATTTTATCAATCACTTCTTAATAACGCCAATATCGGATATGCTTTATGTAAAGCCATCTTTAATCGTCATGTGGTCATTGACTTCTATTTTGTTGAAACCAATGACATATATGAAGAATATATAGGAAAAAAGCCAAATGAAATTTTAAGTATGAAGGCATCTGAGTTGTTTATAGATGATAGCAGCGCTTTTGAAGAATGCCTTGATCTTATGAACATAAAAAAAGATACAGCGTTTTTCTACTCTAAACAAGTGGACAGAAAATATAATCTGAAATGTTTCCAGATCAGTGAAGATCATTTCATTCACTACTTTGTGGATGGACGAAGTTTTTATCATTTTAACCAGGAGCATGAGGATGTATATCATATTGCTTCCATCGGAAAATGGGAATTGAATTCGAAAACAGGAGAACTTAAATGGTCTGATGGCATTTACGATATGTTTGAGAGAGAGAAGACGTCTTTTTTCCCTTCTTATGAAAACTTTTATTTAACTGTTCATCCTGATGATGTGGAAATGGTTAAAAAAGCATTTACTGACTCACTGCAAAAAAAGGAAATATATGAAGTGGATCATCGAATCGTGTTACAAAACGGATCTGTGAAATGGGTCAGTGAGACTTGCAGAACAGAATATGATAATGAAGGGAATCCATCAAAATCAATTGGAATTGTGCAGGATATCACAAAAAGAAAGACCATTGAAAAGCTTCTGGAAGATTCGGAAAGCAGATACAGAGTCATTTTTGAAAAAGCGGCTATTGGGATATGCCATCATTCAATTGATGGATTGATTTATAATACTAATCAGAAATTCTGCGATATGGTTGGATATACATTAGATGAATTATGTACTATGAATTACAATGACCTTATTTACCATGAAGATATTAAAAGCGGTGAGGAACTGGTCCGTAAACTTTTCAGCGGAGAACTTGAAACAGTTTTTCTTGAACAGAGGTACATTAAAAAAGACGGGAGTATTTTGTGGGTTGATTTAAGATCAAACCTGATTAAAGACTTATCCAGGAAACCAAGATGCTATATTACATCAATCAGCGATATCACAGCTAAAAAAGTGAGCGAAGAAAAATTGATTGAAAGCGAACAAATATTAAAAAGAGCGCAGAAAATCGCTCATGTCGGTAATTGGGAGCTGGATATTTCAACTAAAAGAATCACTGCATCTGATGAGAGTTATTCCATTTACGGAATCAGCAAAGAAGGCCCTTATCTTTCTCTACAAAGAGTACAGGAGATTGTAAAGTTCAATGACCGGAAGAAAATGGATGAAGCTCTTTATAACCTTATTCATTTTGACAAACCATATGATATCATATTCACGATTTCAAGAGAAATTGACCATGAAGAGAGAGTCATCCATTCCATTGCAGAATTAGAGAAGAGAGGTGGGTCTCCATATAAAGTGTCGGGTATTCTCAGAGATATCACAGAACAAAAAGCATTGGAAAATGAACTTGAAGAAAACATCAGGAGCAAGAATCTTCTGTTGTCAAACTTACCGGGAATGGCTTACAGATGCCTGTTTGACAGAGAGTGGACGATGACATTTGTTTCAAACGGATGTTATGAGCTTACAGGATATGAACCTTACCAGCTGATTGACAATTATAAAATATCTTATAATGACATGGTTATTCCGAAATTCAGAGAAGGTCTGCGTAAAAGTTGGGACAGAGCCGTTGAAAACAAGACATTTTCCAGAGAAGAGTATCAGATCAAAAGAGCGGACGGCAAGGAAATCTGGGTGTGGGAACAAGGGCAGGCAATTTATGACAGTCAAGGAAAAGTAGTGGCACTTGAGGGATTTATCACAGACATTACAGAAAGAAAGGAAAGAGAGAAAGAAGTCGTTTATCTCAGTTACCATGATTCCCTGACAGGATTATATAACCGAGCTTTTTTTGATGCTGAACTACATCGTCTGGACACGAACAGACAGCTTCCCATCGCAATCATTATGGGAGATATCAACGGGCTTAAAATGACTAATGATATATTTGGCCATTTTGAAGGAGATAAGTTACTGAAAACTGTCGCTAAAATTATTATTAAAGGATGCCGTAAAGAAGATATCATTGCCAGAATGGGAGGAGATGAGTTTTGCGTGATTCTGCCAAAATCAGATTACTCTGCTGCAAAGGAAATCAGTGAAAGAATCACTGCAATGTGCAACGATTATACTATTGGAGAAGAATGCAGTATCATCCCAAGCATTTCTTTTGGCTTTGCAGTGAAGTCAGATGAAAAGCAGACAATTGACACAGTAATGAGAGATGCTGAGGAACTGATGTATAAAAGAAAACTGTTAGAACAGAAAAGTGCACACGGATCTGTTATTTCTTCGATTAGAGATACCATGGCTGAAAAGAGTAATGAGACAAAAGAACATGCTGAACGAATAGTGCAGCTTTCTAAAAAAGTAGGTATAAAGCTGAAATTAGATGAAAAGCAGATGAATGAACTTGAACTATTTGCAACTTTACATGACCTTGGGAAAATGAGCATAGACAGCCAGATTCTAAATAAAAAAAGTAAGTTGACTGAAGAAGAGTGGTTTGAAATCAGAAAACATCCTGAAATCGGATACAGAATTGCAAAATCATCCATTAATCTTTACCCGATTGCTGACTTCATACTAACACATCATGAACGTTATGACGGGACCGGTTATCCGCAGGGACTGGCAGGGGAAGATATTCCTCTTTTATCAAGAATCATGGCAGTAGTGGATGCTTACGATGCCATGACTAATGACAGACCATACAGAAAAGCAGTTACTAAAGAGCAGGCAATTGAGGAACTTATCGCTTGTTCAGGAAGCCAATTTGATAAAAACATAGTCCATATATTTATAGAAAGCATATGATATTATTTTTCAATATCAAACCCAGCGTCTAACCATGCACTGTAATTCCCCTCGAGCCGATACACTTTTTTAAACCCTGCATCTATTAATTTCTGAGCTCCTAAGATTGATGCTGAATCAGAGTGACAGTAAACTAAATAATCTGCATTCTTATCAAGCATTAGGATTGCTGTATCTAAAGAACCGTCACCAACATAATAATTGACAGCATTCGGAAGATGCCCATCTTTATAAAAAGGTGAAACATCAATGATAATCAAATTTTCATTGCTATCAATCAATTTTTTAGCATCAACAGGAGAAATATCCATATATGATATCATTTCCTCAGAAGAATCATTTTTAGTGATACCATCAGCTGAATCTGCCATTGGTACACTGTCCTCTGTTATCATTTCTTTATTCTCAGCTGTGGTACATCCTGCAAGTATAAAAGCACTTAAAAGAAATATCATTACTAATCTGGTCATGTTTTTCATTTTTTTTCCTCCTTCAATTTATGCAAAGGTTATACCCTTATCAAAGAAAAGAACCCGCCAAAGAGTATACTCATTATCATTTTAAATAAACAGCTTATGTGATAAAATGAAAGTAACATAAGTATGGGTATGGGGGGAAAATATGAGAACAGCAATTTCGTTTGATCACGAAAAGTATTTGGTTGAACAGACAAAATACATTTTAGAGAGAGCAGAAAAATTTAACAATAAACTTTATCTGGAGTTTGGCGGAAAGCTTTTTTATGATTATCATGCATCAAGGGTGCTACCTGGATTTGATGCTAATGCGAAGGTAAAATTGTTAAAACAATTGAAAGATAAAGCAGAAATCATAATCTGTGTTTATGCAGGTGCCATTGAAAAAAACAAGGTAAGAGCAGATTTCGGCATTACCTATGACTTGGATGTCATGAGGCTGATTGATGATTTGAGAAGCTGGGAGCTAGATGTCAATAGTGTTGTCATCACACGTTATGATGAGCAGCCTGCTGCAAAAATGTTCAAGGCAAAGCTGGAAAGAAGGGGAATAAAGACCTATACTCACAGGTTTACAAAAGGTTACCCTACTGATGTCGAAATGATTGTCAGTGAAGAAGGATATGGGCAGAATGAATATATTGAAACAACAAAACCCGTTGTTGTCGTTGCAGCGCCAGGTCCTGGAAGCGGTAAACTGGCCACTTGCCTTTCTCAGCTGTATCATGAATTTAAGAGAAATACTGAAGCAGGATACTCAAA
This sequence comes from Clostridia bacterium, assembly GCA_016938455.1. Classification (GTDB taxonomy): domain Bacteria; phylum Bacillota; class Clostridia; order DUPQ01; family DUPQ01; genus JAFGUQ01. Next base: position 16,637 of record JAFGUQ010000061.1, on the reverse strand, counting down.
ATTCGAGACATTTCCAATCTGGAACTTACCTTTGACACATCCTGTTAATGTAGCCTATGAGGCAGCGACAGTTGATTTAAACGACAAAAATCTGATTGACTCTTTTCATCTTGAAAACAGAGGTGAAGTGGCAGTGAACTATAACAGAGATATCGAAATCTTTCCTGTTGTGGAACGCATCCTGGAAAAAATCACCGGGAAAAGTTCCATATACAAATCACCTACCGATATGGGGGTGAATAGAGCCGGTTTTTGCATCATTGACGATGATGGTGTCAGGGAAGCAGCCAAACAGGAGATTATCCGAAGATTATTCAAGACTGATTGTGAATACAAGCAGGGGCAGCTTGATGAAATCACTACAGAAAGAATCAGGTTGATTATGGATAATATGAATTTGAAACCTGAGGACAGAAAAGTTGTCGAACCGGCAAGAGAAGCTGCCAAACTGGCATGTGAAAAATTTAATAGTGAAAACCAGACCGGGGCTGCACTTCAGCTGCCAGATGGAAAAATCATTATTGGAAAAGGCTCTTTGTTAATGAATGCATCTGCTTGCCTGATCATTAATGCTATCAAAGAAATTGAAGGCATCAGGAACAATATGCATCTGATTGAACCAGACATTTTAAAACCGATTATAAAACTGAAAAAGCAGGCATTCGGAAGTAAAAGTTCTGTGTTAAATATGGAGGAGGTCTTAATTGCACTCAGCATCAGCGCCAACACAAAACAAGAAGCAAAGAAAGCGGTTGAAAATCTCCATAAATTAAAGGGGTGCGAGGCACACACGACACATATACAAAGTAAATCTGATGAGGAAATATATCGTACTCTTGGAATTAATCTGACATCAGATCATGTATTTAAAGGTAAAGAACTTTTTTATGTATAAGGTAAGGGGTAAATTGTGAAAATATTTATTGTAGGCGGAACTGGTTTTCTAGGATACCATACTGCGCTGGAAGCGTTGAAAAACAATTATGAAGTAGCTACTATTTCTTTAGAAGATATTAAGCTAGGTGACTGGTTCCCTAAAGAGATCACCGTGAACTATGGAAATATATTTGACATGGAAGAGGAAAAACTTATTTCTCTTTTCAAAGGATATGACTATCTTATCTATTCAGTTGGTCCTGATGACAGAGTAACTCCGAAAGCACCTGCTTATCAGTTTTTTTATGACAGGCTAGTTGTCAACTGCACAAAAGTAATCAGTGCTGCAAGACAGGCAGGGATTAAAAAAAGTATCGTTTTCAATTCATACTTTGCCTATTTTGACAGAGAAAGACCATTATTGAAATTGAGTGAAAAACACCCATATATAAAATGCCGTGTAGAACAGGCAAGCAGGACCATTGCTGAAGGTCAAGGCGTAATGGATGTGTGCATACTTGAATTACCATATATCTTCGGAACAATGCCTGAAAGAATGCCGATCTGGAAAGAGCTGCTTGTTGACACCATACTGAAGCGAAATACAATTTATTTTACTAAAGGCGGTACAGCAATGATCAGCGTTGAAGGGGTTGCCAGTGCAGTTATCGCAACGATTAACAAAGGTGTCCACGGAGAAAGATACCCGATTTGCGATGTTAATATGGATTATATGACCATGCTGTCCATTATGCAGAATGAAATGGGATTCAAAAAAGAAATTAAAAGCATATCAAAAAGAACAGCTGTCTTTATTGGAAGATTGCTTAAATTCAAACATATGCTGCAGGGAAAGGAAAGCGGACTGGATCCTGTATGGCTGATGAAAGAGCTTCAGACAGACTACCTTTATATCGACTGTGATGAAATCAGAGAAAAGCTCGGGTTCAAGACAACAGATATAGAAGCTTCCATCAGAGAAACCATCTCGAAATGTATTTAATCGAAATTTAAAAATATAGTCCACAGTATAATTGTTTTGTGCATTGCTATAAAACTTCATAATTTATATCATTAAAATGCGAGAAAAGCAAAGTAAACAGATGAAAATGGTGGAGCAAATAATGGACAAACAGAAAATGATCAGAATCATGAATAGAGAAATGGTAGTAGCTTTAGGCTGTACAGATCCTGTGGCTATTTCCTTTGCAGCAGCAGCAGCCAGAAAAACGGCTCCGAACGGAACAATTGAAAAAATCTCTATTTATTTAAGTAAAAGTATTATAAAGAGTGCTTCTTCTGTCATTATTCCAGGTACTAATGTCTGCGGGGTTAAAATGGCAGCGGTTCTTGGTGCTTTATTTGGAGATTCAGATAAAAAACTGGAAGTACTTGAAGGGATTAATGACCAGAGCGTATCGGCTGCAAATCAGTTTCTGAAAGATCGTGAATGCACTGTGGCAGAAATAGACAATGACATACTCCTATATCTCGAAGTGGTAATTAAGACTTCAACAGACACATCCAGAGTTATATTGATAGATGATTACAGCAACTGGGTGTATGCAGAATTAAACGGACAGGTTGTCTTTGATAGAAGAGTCGCAAGAAATTTAGTGGATATTGATAATGTACAGTCAGAACTGTCTTTAAATGAAATCTGGGAATTCATTAACAAAGCAGATATTGTCAAGGATTTTGATGTGGTTAGAAGAAGCATCCAGCTTAACGAAAACATCTCTAATGAAGGGATAAAACATGAATATGGATTACAGGTCGGAAAAACCTTAAGAGACAGAATGGATAATAACGAGCTGTTAAAAGATCTGACTACTTATGCTGTTTCACTGACAGCTGCTGGAGCAGATGCCAGAATGGCCGGATCAAATATGCCTGTCATGAGTAATTCCGGAAGCGGGAATCAGGGAATAACAGCGACAATTCCTGTGGTTGCAGTGGCTAAGATGCTAGACCTTGATGAGGAAATAAAAATCAGAGCAGTCGCTTTAAGTAATCTGGTAACCATTTATGCTAAAGAATATTTTGGCAGAATATCAGCATTATGCGGAGCCAATATAGCAGCCATGGGTGCCAGCAGCGGGGTTGCATATCTTTTAGGCGGTGGGCTTAAAGAAGTTGAAAACGCGATTCAGAATATGGCCGGTAATGTGATTGGCATGTTCTGTGACGGAGCCAAAGGCGGATGTGCGCTAAAGGTGTCAACTTCAGTACAAGCAGCCATGCAGTCGGCTTATCTTGCTGTCAAGGGAATCAATATAAAGGAAACAGACGGAATTATTGAACATAATGTAGTGGATACTTTAAAAAACATCGGTAAGATGTCATCAAGCTGCTCATATATGATCAATGATATGATTGTCAATATTATGATGCATAAACAGGATAAAAAATAACAAGAGGAGGATACATGAAGCAAATAATCAATACAGAAAAAGCTCCGGGAGCAATAGGGCCTTATTCACAAGCAGTCAAGGCAGGTGGATTTCTTTTCTTGTCCGGTCAGCTACCCATTGACCCATCTACCGGAGAAATGGATAAAGATATAGAAAGCCAAACCGCACAATCACTGAAAAATGCTCGGGCTATTATTGAAAGCGCCGGTTTAACCATGGAAAGTGTTGTAAAAACCACTGTTTTTTTAAGTGATATGAATCACTTTTCCAAAATGAATGAAGTGTACAAAACATTTTTTGTGAGCAATTATCCCGCAAGAAGCGCAGTTGAGGTAGCAAGGTTACCCAAGGACGCCCTTGTCGAGATAGAAATGATTGTGTTATACTGATACTATCAATAGTGAATGACTAAGAAAAACTGACTGCGCAAGGGTCGGTTTTTTGCATTATAATATTGAATTGATTGGAGTAAAACTGCTTAATGTTCTGGAAACGTCTTTTATTTTCATATGTTTTTGTTATATTATTTGCGCTTCTTTTTTTAGGACTGATTGTTTTCAATCAGATCAACACTACTTTAAAAGATCAGGTTATCTATTCTAATGAAATCATTCTTGAAAACGGCAGCACCATATTCAGCAACTTCATTCTTGATATGAAAGCTCTTGCACTGGATATCACAGTAAATGATGATATACAGACAAATCTGTCCAGATTCAATAAAAAAGAAGAACTGTATATCTCCGGAAAAATTGACCAGATTATTGCCAGAGATAAATACCTTTCCAAGCAACTTGACCAAAATAATACCACCTGTAAAATTTATCCGATTAAAAACAATACTTTATTTGTTTTTGATGAGTATACCGGTGCATACCTTCGTCTTAAAAAAGATGACAGCAACTTGCATATCTTTAATTCATTAGATAAAAATGGAGGGTTCATCATTACAAGTAATTATCTTGACACTGGTAACTATATTTTGCTAACCTGTATTATTTACGATGTCAGCAATTGGAATTCAAAAAACAATGCAAATGAAATATACAAGCCAATAGGAGTTCTGGAATTGAAAATCAGTGCTACTGCAGTTTCAAATTTACTGTATAATATAAAACTTGAAAAAAACATTTCACCATATATCATAGATGATACCGGACAGGTGTTTCTGCCTTATGTGGATTATAAAAAACTGGATCCCACAATCATATTAAATTACTCTGAAGAACCGGTATATGGAGAAAGTGAAATTATTCTAAAGAGAAATATACTGGGAACAAAATGGAAAATAGTCGGGATTCTTCCATTCAATGATATCAATGAAAAAATTGAAGGGGTCAGCAGGTCTTTTATTTATACAGGAATCCTGACAATCATTATACTTGTTCTACTGTCCATTTACCTTGCAAACTGGTTGTCTAATCCTTTAAAACGGCTGGCAAGGAGATTGAAGCAAGTGGAAATCGGTGAATTTAAACCGCTGGTTGTCAGAAAAAGTTATTCGACTGAGGTTAAGATTCTCTATGAGCAATACAATATCATGTCAAAGAGAATTGATAATCTGATCAAACAGGTATATGAAGCAGCAGAAAAGGAAAAAGAAGCAGAGCTATTGGCACTTCAAGCTCAGATCAACCCGCACTTTCTATACAACACATTAGATGCCATTAACTGGATGGCATTGAAATATAAAGCGGAAGATGTCAGATTCATGGTCAATTCACTTGCTAATATGATGAGATATTCATTAAACAGCGGGAAGAACTTCATTTCAATAAGAGATGAGATTGAACAGGTCAGAAGCTATGTTGGGATACAGGAAGTGCGGTATAACGGGAAGTTCAAAACATATTTTGAAATAGATGATGATATTCTTGACTATAAAATTATCAAACTTCTGCTTCAACCACTAGTCGAGAATGCTATTTTACATGGATTCAAGGATACCGGTAAGTATGGTGATATTCTGATAAAAGGGTATATAAGAGATAAGAACCTTGTTATTGAAGTGGTCAATGAAGGTGACAAGCTGGATATGGAAAAAATAAAGAGCATCCTGCATCCTGAAAATGACAGAAAACCAAAAAACTATGGGATCAGAAATGTCAATGATCGACTTATCAAGCAGTATGGTGAAAAATTTGAACTCAAGTTTTTTACAAAACAAGGCAGGACATATGCGAAGATTGAGGTTCCTTTGGAGCAGATAGATAAAGGAGAAGAAAATGAGTAATATAAGAGTTTATATTGTTGATGATGAAGATATTGTCAGAGAAGGTCTTACTGAATATGTACCCTGGTATGATTATGGAATGGAAGTGGTAGGTACTGCTGAAAACGGGCAGAAAGCATTTGATTTTTTAAGTTGTAATGAAGTTGATCTTGTGATATCAGATATTTATATGCCTCATGTTGATGGACTGGAGCTTGTGGAGAAATTAAAAAGCATAAATAAAAATCCGATTGTCATTCTTATATCCGGACACAGTGATTTTGATTACGCACAACGGGCGATTAAAACAAAGATGGTATTTGAGTATATTCTAAAACCTATAAACTTCGAGGAATTAGACAAAGTCATTTCCGCAGCAAAAGAAAAAATCTTGAGTCAGACAGCTAATAATGATTTCCCTCTTCTTACTAATGAAGAATGGAGAAAACTGGCAGCGGATGAGAAAAATAACGAAATCGCTAAACAATCACAGATTATTAATGAGATAAAACTATGCCAACTGGAAAATGCTCAGCAGCTTTTTTCAAAAACCTGGGGATTCATGGTTAAAAACAGTTACTCCAATTCGATGATTGCAAGGTACTCCATTGAACTGATCATGGGAATTATCGAGCTGGTACTTGAACAGCGGAATTCAAGAGATGTTCTGCTGGAAGACCCTATTCAATATATAAGAAGCAGACATGATATCAATGAAATCAAAACCTACACAGAAAAGATGATTGTCACTTCCTATGAAGTGATCAGCCGAAAAGAAAACAAAGATCTGTCCCCGGTCATCAATGTGGCTCTTGACTATATTAATGAAAATTACAATAATCACGAACAGTCACTCAATAGCCTTGCTGACAAACTGAATGTATCACCAAACTATCTTTGCCTGCGATTTAAAGAAGAAACAGGAATCAACTATACAAAATATCTGAACAGTCTGAGAGTAAAACATGCAAAAGAGCTTTTAAAAGATGTCAGATTAAAAGTATATATGATATCAGACATGGTTGGATTTGAAGACACCAGATACTTTTCAAGGATTTTCAGGTCTTATACAGGATATACTCCGACAGAATATCAGAAAAAGGAAGCCACACGGCAATAATCAAAAAAATGTCCACTCTTTAATAGATTTGCTACATTGTTGATTTTTTATACAAGTTATATACTTTTTCTATAATTGCCAGGTGGCAATAAAAAAACAGGGGAGGAATATAATGATTAAGAAAATTTTAGTAGTAGTATTATGCTTAACTCTAGTTGTCGGAATTCTGTCAGCTTGTCAGAAAACTGAAGATGTTAGCGTCTACAAATTAGGCGTTGCAGCTCCAATCACTGGTAATTATGCTGAATACGGAAAAGGCTTCCAGGTCGCAACACAGATGGCAGTTGACAAGATCAATGCAGCTGGAGGAGTAAACGGTAAAATGCTTGAGCTTGTTGTCATGGACAGTAAAGGCGATGCCAAAGAAGCCACAGAAGTAGCAAGAAAATTTGTTGAAAATGAAGAAATTCTTGCTGTTGTAGGAGATTTTTCCAGCACATGCAGTATGGCAGCCGCACCTATATATACAGAAGCAAAAATGGTTCAGTTATCACCAACTTCTTCACATCCGGACTTTGCCGGAATGAGCGAGTATATGTTTGGCGTTATGGGAAGACAGGATGCAGAAGGTCCATTTGTCGCTGAATACTTGGCTCAGAAATATACTGATGCAAACAAAATGGCTATCATCTATTTGAATAATGACTGGGGAGTTTCCGCTCATCAGAACATCGTCAAAAGAGCAGAACAAATCGGACTTGAAATCACAACAATAGAAAACTTCGTTGATGGTGAAAAAGACTTCACAGCAACATTGACAAAAATTCGTCAGACTAATCCTGATACTTTATGTCTTGTCATGTTCTATAACGAGTTAGTCATCATTGCTAAACAGATTAAACAAATGGGTTGGGATGACCTCAAAGTAATCGCATTAGGCCCTGGTATTTCTGAACAAATCATTGACTTAGGCGGAGCTGATGTTGAAGGTATTGCTACCTCAACACCATTCATGGTTACTGAAGAGAATAAAACAGCTTATGATTTTGCCATGGAATTTGAAACAAAAGCAGGATTTACATTGAATGTTCACTCAGCATGTGCTTATGATGCAGTATTCATGTTATCAAAAGCAATCGGTAATTTAGGCAAAGATGTCACAAGAGAAGCAATTGCCGGAGAATTATCCGCAATGAAGGATTTCGTCGGTGTAACTGGACCAATTGTGTTCTCAGCAGCTGGCGATGTTACAAGAAAATACCTCATCGCTCAAATCGTTAATAGCGAATGGGTTCAAATGACAGACTACAGTTACGTAAAATAATCAAAAAAGAATAAATATCAATATATGAGGCTGGAAAGAGACCTAAATCTCTTAGCCAGCCTCATATAAAGATAAGTTTCAGGAGGGGAAAACCAATGTATATACTTGAACAATTGGTTAATGGGCTTTGCCAGGGATCAATATATGCTTTAATGGCAATTGGTTACGCAGTCATCTACGGTGTTGTAGGGCTTGTTACCTTCACATATGGTGAAATAATCATGATGGGATCATTTTCAGCTTTCTATTATTTCATCGCATTTGGAGATAATCTCTTATTTGCCTTAGTAGCCGGATTCATCACGGCAGCACTGGTAGGCGTTATTGTACATAAAGTGTGTTATCAGCGATTCTTAGATGCACCAAGATATATTTCGTTAATATGTACTATTGGTATGAGCATGTTTTTAAAGAATTTTGCGACATTAGTATTCGGAAGTGAAATGAAAGGGATGCCGACATTTTTTGAAGGCAAGTTCATCTCTCTAGCTGGAATACGAATTAATTATCTGCAACTGATGATTATGGGAATTGTCATCCTGTTTTCTGTCGGACTAACTGTTTTTCTCAAGAAAACAAGAATAGGTATGAAATTAAGAGCGGTCAGCCAGGATAAGAAAGCGGCTGCACTAGTCGGGATTAATGTTAAAAACACAACTTTACTCGGCAACTGCATAGGATGCGGGCTAGGTGGAGTCGCAGGAATTTTACTTGGTGTTTATTATAACTCTGTTCTACCAACAATGGGAGGTATGGCAGGCTTGAAAGCATTCTCAGCAATGGTTTTAGGTGGCTTAGGCAGTATCACAGGTGCTGCAGTCGGCGGTGTGGTTATCGGTGTCACTGAAAATCTGGGGATTGCGTTTGCATCATCTGGATTAAGAGACGTATTTGCTTTTGCTCTCCTGGTAGTCGTATTGATTGTCAGACCGCAAGGACTATTCGGAAAGAAAGGGAATTAGGGTGTTACAATGATTGACAAAATTAAAAACTTCTATACTCAACATAAAACACTAGTCATATTAGGCTTAATCGTAATGGCTCTGATTCTTCCGCTATTGATACAGAAAAGCTCAATCATGTCCATTATCGTGAAAATGCTTTTTTATGTTATTCTTGCATCATCATTGAATATCATCAATGGATACAGCGGACAGTTCAATATCGGACATGCAGGATTCGTCCTGATTGGATCATACACATTGGCTATTTTAGCTCAGTTGAATATAAGCGTCTGGATTTTATATCCCTTAGCAGGAGTTGTAACTGCTATATTAGGACTGCTGATAGCGCTTCCGACATTAAGGTTACGAGGAATATACCTGGCACTTGTCACATTAGGTTTCTCTGAAATATTAAGACTTGTTGCGTTAAACTGGACTTCCTTGACAGGAGGACCAATGGGAATCAAAGGAATTCCTTCTCCATGGCTGTTCGGTCTTCAATCAACCAAACCTCATATTTATTACTATATTGTTTTAGCTTTTGTGATCATATGTCTTTTCACATCATATAGAGTCATCAACTCCAAAGTGGGCCGTGCATGGATGTCAATCAGAGAAGATGACCATGCAGCCATGTCTTTAGGTGTTGACATCAAAAAGTATAAAGCGATCAACTTCATGTTCGGAGCATTCTGGGCTGGAGTCGGAGGCGCATTGATGGCACCGTTTTACAAGTTCATCGATTCTACCATGTTTAGTTTGGATGAAGGATTCAACATACTGTCGATGGTTATCATCGGAGGACAGGGAACATTGATAGGACCTGTAGTAGGATCGGTAGTGGTAAACAGCATCACAGAAATATTCAGATTTGCGGATGAAGCAAGATTGCTGGTCTATGCCATATTGATTATCTCAATGATGTGGATCAGACCTCAGGGATTGGCTGGAACTTCAAAAAGCGTTATTGCCAATAGAGGTATAGGAAGTAAAAAAACGAACATCTTTACCAGGATATTTGATAAGAAAGGGGTAAAATGATGAGTGTTTTGTTACAAAGTAAAAACATAAGCAAGCATTACGGTGGGATAAAAGCAGTTCAAAATGTAGATATGCAGGTTGAAAAAGGTGAAATCTATGGAATAATCGGTCCAAATGGAGCAGGAAAGACCTCTTTCTTTAATGTCTGTACCGGAAATCTGCAACCAAATGGCGGTGAAATCTGGTTTGATGGCAAGAAAATTACCGGAATGAGACCTGCGCAGATTGCCACTTTAGGAATGGCAAGAACATTCCAGAACATACAGCTTTTTAATTTCATGACTGTTCTTGAAAACATTAAAATCGGCTTCCATATCCATGAGAAGACCAATATCTTTGATGCCATTGTCCATAATAAAAGATACAAAACAGATGAAAAAATGAATCATGAAAAGGGAGTAGCCTTATTAGAGAAGCTGGGACTTAGTGAACATGCTGAAACACTGGCAGGGAATCTGGCCTATGGAGTGCAAAGAAGAGTTGAAATAGCAAGGGCTCTGGCACTTGACCCGAAAATTCTTTTACTTGATGAACCGGCTGCAGGAATGAATCCTATAGAGACTCAAAATCTGTCTGACTTTATCAAACAACTAAGAAATGACGGTTATACAATCATAGTGATTGAACATGATATGAAATTTGTCATGAATTTATGTGACAGGATACTGGTTTTAAATTTCGGTCAGAAGATATGTGAAGGAAATCCTGAGCATGTGAAGAATGATAAGCTGGTAAATGAAGCTTATTTTGGAAAAGGCACTACTTTTTAAGGGAGGATTAAAATGCTAAAAATAGAGAATCTGGTCGTCAATTACGGATATATTTCAGCCCTTAGAGGTGTTTCGATGGAAATCAAGGAAAATGAAATCATTTCCTTGATTGGAGGAAACGGAGCTGGAAAAACAACCACTTTGATGGCAATTTCAAATCTGGTGAAAAAAGCGGAAGGCTCAATTGTCTTTAATGGCATAAATATAACCAAAATGGAAGCAAATAAGATTGTTGACCTAGGTATTGCTCATGTTCCGGAAGGAAGAAATATTTTCAAGCAATTGTCTGTTGAGGAGAACCTCATTATCGGAACAATTTCAGACAAAAAGATCACAAGATCCAAAGTCAATGAGAAGTGCGAAGAAATGTTTCTGCTTTTTCCGAGGCTCAAGGAAAGACGGAAAAAACCAGGAGGGAGTTTATCAGGTGGAGAGCAGCAGATGCTTGCCATTGCAAGGGGATTGATGATGAAGCCAAAGCTCTTGATGCTGGATGAACCTTCTTTAGGACTGGCACCGATTATCATTGAGGAAATATTTGAACTTTTACAGAAAGTGAAAACAGATGGAATGACAATTCTTTTGATTGAACAGAATGCAACCATGGCATTAAATGTGGCTGATCGAGGTTATGTTCTGCAAAACGGTGAGATTGTCTTAACAGGAACTGGTAAAGAATTACTTAATAATCCTGATGTGAAGAAGGCTTATTTAGGAATTTAAATAAAGGAAGGAAGTTAAAATGACAAAAATTAAAAACACAGCTAAAATTACAGATGATGTACTTGTGAATGAAGTAAGAAGTGCAATCGAACATAGAGCCACCTGGATGGGCTTAATCTTAGAAGAAGCAAAAAAGGAAAATGCTGACTGGGAAGCCATTGGAAGAGCTGCAGTATCTAAAACAGGATGCTTTCATGGCAAAGGAATCTTTGACAGAAAAGATAATGATACTATGGAAGCCTTTAAAACAGCGTTTTTAACTGACCTTGGGCAGAAATTATTTGAAATGGAAATCAAGGAATGTGACGAAGAGAAACTTGAAGTTGAGTTTAACTATTGTGCATTGGTCAACGGATGGTTAAAACAGAATTTTGACGATGACACCATTAAAACCTTATGTGATATTGCTATGGATGGTGATCGTGCGATTGCCAAAGAAAACGGATATGAATTTGTTCTTGGCAAAACCATTGCCAAAGGTGATGATATCTGTGAAGTTAATTTCTATAAAAAGAAATAGTACATTTTCAGGAAGGAGGGAGAATGATGAAAAAAATAATCAACACACCGGAAGCATTCAGCACTGAAACAGTAGAAGGTATTCTGCTTGCTCACCCGGATCGGTTAAAAGCACTTAATAATGATCTGCAGATTGTCGTCAGAAATGATGAAGTTAAAAAAGGGAAAGTAAGTGTGGTGACAGGCGGAGGAAGCGGTCATTTACCTGTATTCTTAGGCTATGTGGGACAAGGTATGCTCGATGGCTGTGCAGTCGGGAATGTATTTGCGTCTCCTTCTGCCAACAAAATGTACACAATGATCAAAGGCTGTGATAATGGTGCTGGTGTTTTATGTCTTTATGGCAACTATGGCGGAGACAACATGAATTTTGAGATGGCTTGTGAATTAGCAGATATGGATGACATTAAGGCAGCTCAAATCAGAGTAAGTGATGATGTAGCATCAGCACCATTAGAAAATAAGCATAAAAGAAGAGCCGTCGCCGGACTTGTGTATGCATGGAAAATTGCAGGTGCAGCAGCTGATAAGATGCTTCCCCTTGAAGATGTAATCGCTGTCACTAACCATGGACTTGATAACTTAAGGTCTATGGGAGTTGCATTAACTCCATGCATCGTTCCGATGGCCGGAAAACCGACATTTTCCATTGGAGAAGATGAGATGGAAGTAGGAATGGGCATCCACGGTGAACCGGGAATAGAAGTGAGAAAGAAAATGACAGCAAAAGAGACAGTCACTGTACTTCTTGATAAAATAACTGCTGATATGCCTTTGAAGAAAAACGATGAAGTGGCTATTATGGTGAACGGTTTAGGCGGAACACCACTTGAGGAGCTGTATATCTGTTACAAAGAGGCCTATGAATATTTAAACCATATCGGAGTGACAGTATATAAGCCATATATCGGGGAATTTGCCACCTCCATGGAAATGGCAGGTATGTCATTATCAGTGTTGAAACTTGATAATACTTTGAAAGAAATGTTAGACTATAAGGCAAGTACACCGTTTTTCACTAATGAAAACAAGTAAAGGGGTATTAATATGAAATCTTTTAATTTAGCTCAGGTCAAAGAAATTTTCAAAGAAATCAGCCGTGTCATGGATGAGAATAAGGATTATCTGGTTGAGCTTGATTCAAAAGCTGGTGACGGTGACTTAGGAATCAGCATGAGCAGCGGATTCCGAGCAGTATTAGTCAGTGAAGCGATGGAAGAGACATCATTAAAAAAGTTTTTTATGAAAGCTGGAATGACAATCAATGAAGCATCACCTTCGTCACTTGGAACCATTCTGTTTATTGCCATCCTTGGAGGTGCCAAGGCGATTGGCGATAAAGAGGAACTCACAGTGAAAGACTCAGGAGAATTTTTTACAGCATGTGTAAAAGCAGTAATGGGAAAAACCGGGTCAAAAAGAGGAGAAAAAACCATTCTTGATTCTGTCATTCCTGCAGCTGATGTACTCCTGTTATCTGAAGATGATCTGGAAGTTGCTTTTCCTAACGCTTTAGCTGCTGCAGAACAAGGTATGCAAGCCACTGTCAAAATGCAGGCAGTGCACGGCAGAGCAGCCTATTATGCTGAGAAATCGATTGGGAATATAGATGGAGGAGCAGTTGTAGGAATGCTGATATTCAAAGCAATCTGTGACTATCTTTCAAAATAACATTAATGACAGGAGACTATTCGAGTGAGTAAACAACTGACGGTATTCGGAAGCTTTTTTGAAGATTTGTGTGGCAGAGGACCTTACCTGCCAAAACCGGGTGAGACTCTGATCGGGTCAAAATTCACTTATGGTCCCGGCGGGAAAGGATCGAATCAGGCTGTAGCTGCAAAAAGAGCTGGAGCTGATGTCACAATGATCACAAAAATTGGAAAAGATCCCTATGGCGATCTGATGCTGGCGTTTTATAAAGAAGAAAAAATTCACTCTGATTATGTTTTTGTTGATCATGACAATCCAACAGGTATCGCATTGATTCTTGTTGATGAAAACACAGCAGAAAATGCCATTCTGGTAGCACCGGGAGCCTGTCATAACATTACGCCTGAAGACATGGAAAAAGCTAAAGAACAAATTATGAAAAGCGATTTGCTGATTACTCAGCTGGAAGTGAACATGGATGCTACTTTTCAGGCGATAAAAACCGCTCATGAAAATAATGTAAAAGTCATTTTAAATCCTGCTCCTGCAGTTAAGCTGAGTAATGATATCTATAAAATGATTGACTATATCACACCAAATGAAACAGAAGCTGAAATCCTTACTGGACACAAAACAGACACCATCACGAATATAAGAAAAGCGGCATCATGGCTTTATGACAAAGGAGTTTCCAATGTCATAATCACACTGGGAAAAGAAGGGGTGTATATCAGAAACAATGAATTTGATGAAATCGTTCCTTCTTTCAAAGTGAAAGCCGTTGATACAACAGGTGCAGGAGATGCTTTTAACGGTTGTCTGGCTGTGGCGTTACTTGAAGGTAAGAATTTATGGCAAGCTGCAAGATTTGCCAATGCAGGCGCTGCACTGTCTGTCACAAAAATAGGAACAGCACCTTCAATGGCCTATCGCAGGCAAATTGATGAACTTATAGAATAATCCTTCTTATTCATGAACATATAGAATGCGATAGACTCCCTTGGAGTCTATCGCTATATAAAAGGAGTGAAAAAGGATGGGAAAAAAGATATCATAGTGATGAAGAGAGTGGAAAATCACATGGATAATATTAATCCATGCAATTAAAATTTGAAAGAGAGGGTCTGATGTCAGTCAAAAAAATATCACACAGTATCAACAATCAAAATGAAAATTCTGGAATGATTACATTTTCACCAGCTCACCATGCTGTGCTTTTTGCAATCTTTGTAAGAAACATTAAAAAAGAGAATATAAAAGAGGCTGATGAAGTCATTGAAGCGATTGTGACCGGTTATGCAATACAGCGAGGAAGCAGAATGGCACAGCGTGCTATCAGAGATCATCAGCCATTGACTTTAAAGACCTATATGGCTTATGGTGAATGGGAAGCAGATGAGGGTACAATGCAGCATGTGATTGTTGATATGAAACATCCTGCAATTACAAGAGTTTTAAAATGTCCCTGGTATACCGCATGGCAGAAATACGGATTCTTAAAAGAAGCTGTATATTATTGTCAAACAATTGATTTATCGCTTGTTAAAGGATTTAATGAAAAGCTGAGCTTAACTGTTAATAGCATTAAACCTAAAGGCAACGAATATTGTGAATTCAAATGGGATAATGCAGATTTGGCTATAAAGAAAAAAGCAAGCAATTGTGTCAAAGACTGGGAATATCATCTTCTTCATTTATTCTCGTGTTTTAAAAACGCGTTGAAGGACAGAAATGATATAATAGAAAAGACAATCAATGATTTTAATACCCTTTTTGATATAGACTTGAATGACTATATCAGTAAAACAGAAAAAATAGATTTTAATAAGATATAGGGAGAAGGAAGATGAATAAACTGGTTATAAAGTGTGGAATGCTGATTGATTGTGTCGATGAAGAGTTAAAAGCAAACAAATTTGTATATATTGATGACGGAATTATCAGCAGAATTACTGATTTCCTTGAAGAAGGTTATGAAGTGGTTGACTATAGTGATTATACAGTGCTGCCGGGATTAATCAACTGTCATACCCATATCTGCCTGCAGCCTGTAGCGAATACAGATGACATTTTAAAATATACTATTCCTGAACAAACGATTATTGCAGCAGAAAATGCGAAAAAGTATTTATATTCCGGCGTAACTACCATCAGAGATATGGGAGGAATATCTGGAATTGATTTAGCTGTCAGAAATGCCATTAATGCTGACATGATTGAGGGACCTCAGATTATGGCATCAGGACAGCTTTTAACCATGACAGGAGGACATGGCCATACCATTGGGATGGAGTGTGATGGGATTGATGAGTGTCTTAAAGGAGCAAGGACTCAATTGAAAAGAGGAGCGGATATCATCAAATTCATGGCAACCGGAGGAGTGCTGACCAAAGGAGTGGAGCCCGGAAGTGCCCAGCTGTCAGAAGAAGAAATGTCAGTTATGGTTAAAGAAGCACACAAGAAAAACAAAAAAACCGCTTCTCATGCTCAAGGGAATGAAGGCATTCAAAATGCCATCAGAGCGGGAGTCGATTCCATTGAACATGGGTTTTACATGTCAGAAGAAACAGCTGATATGATGAAAGACAATGATGTTTATTATATCCCTACTTTTTCACCGCCGCACTTCATACTTAAAAATGGAATAGAAGCGGGAATACCATATGAGTTTGTAAGAAAAACAGAGGAAAGCGAATATGCTCATCAAAAGAGTTTTTTAATGTGTAAAGAAAGAGGAGTCAAAATTGCAGCCGGGACTGACGGAGGAACACCGTTCAATCTTCATGAAAACACTTATTTTGAAACAAAACTGCTGAAGGAAAGCGGAATGACTGCTTATGAGGCTATTCTTGCCACAACATTAGTTGCTGCCAAGTGCCTGGCACTCGAAGACCGGGGAATGATTTCAGAAGGCAAAAGAGCAGACATTATCGCTGTAAAAGGGAACCCGCTGGAGCATATTGACTGCTTGAAAGATGTAGCTGGTATTATAAAAAACGGAAAAGTGATTAAATAATCGAGTAGGGGAAAATTACTTTCCCCTCTCACACCACCTGGCATGCCGTTCGGCACCAGGCGGTTCAATTCAAATAGTAATCCAC
>JAFGUQ010000060.1 GCA_016938455.1 Clostridia bacterium | reverse complement strand
GTGGATTACTATTTGAATTGAACCGCCTGGTGCCGAACGGCATGCCAGGTGGTGTGAGAGGGGAAAGTAATTTTCCCCTACTCGATTGAATGATATATAAATTATTCAGATCTCAATGCTTCAATCGGGTTCAGGTTAGCTGCTTTTAAGGCGGGGAAAATGCCGAATACTAAACCGATGAAGATAGAAAATACGAATGATATGGATACCCATGTAATACTGATGACTGGGGGTACATAGTTGGATATGACAAACATAATTGCCAGAATTCCAGATAATACTCCAAGCAGCCCACCTATACCAGTCACCATAACAGCTTCAATGATGAATTGTGTCATGATGCTTGTTCTATTAGCTCCGATTGCTTTTCTGATACCGATTTCCCTTGTTCTTTCAGTGACAGAGACCAGCATGATGTTCATGATTCCAATTCCTCCTACCAGTAAGGAAATAACGGCAATACCACCAAGTATCAAAGCCAGTGTATCAGTAACAGATGATAATGTATCAAGTATCATAGACTGGTTGAACACCCTGAAATTATCTTCAGAACCATAGAAATCTGTTAAAAATGTCTCAATGACAGTAACGGCTTCATCTACCAGACTGCTGTCAGTAACCAGAACGGTGAAATTTCCGATTTGTTTGGAATAAAACATTCTCTGTGCAGTGGTAACCGGTATAATGACAACATCATCGGAACTGCCTTCCTGAGCACTTTCTTTTTCATCCAGAATACCTACTACTTTAAATGGAGTTCCATCGATTTTTATAAATGAACCTAATGCTTCATTATTACTATCAAAAAGCTCGTTGACAACGGCAGTTCCGATAACCGCTACTTTTTGTCTGAACTCTAGATCAAGTTCCAGAATGTATCGTCCATCCTGAACATGAGAATCATTGACAGTTTCGTAATCGGCATTTGTTCCGATGACAGAGGTGCCTGTTTTGACAGATGTTCCGTATTTAATGGTAGAATTACCGGTGACAGTAGGGGCTATTGCTTTGATGTACTGATTGTTTTCATCGGTAAAATCAATAAACTGATTATATGACAGATCACGGTTGGAATTTCTGGTAAATAAAGTGACAGTCAAGGTGTTGGAACCGAGCTCTTCTATTGAACTGGTGATGCTGGCTGTACTTCCTTCCGCAAAACCTGTAGCGGCAATGACAGCAGCTACTCCGATGATAACACCAAGCATGGTCAGGAATGTTCGCCCTTTATTATTGAAGATACTTGAAATTGCCATTTTTAGTGCCAGTAAAAAACCCATTATCTGAACACCTCCACATCTTCGGTTATTTTTCCATCCATTATGCATACTTTTCTTCTGGCTACATTAGCGACATAATCATCATGTGTAATCAGAATAATGGTATTTCCTTTATTATGCAGCTCAACAAGCAAATCCATGATTTCCTGTCCTGATTTAGAGTCAAGGTTTCCTGTGGGTTCATCTGCTAGGATAATAGGAGGATTGGCAGCTAATGCTCTTGCAATAGCTACTCTTTGCTGCTGTCCTCCAGAGAGCTCAGCTGGCTTATGATGAAGCCGGTCTCCCAATCCCACCTTTTCCAGGGATTCAATCGCTCTGGATTTTCTCTTTTTATGTGAATAGTGCTGATAGATTAAAGGCATTTCAACGTTTTCCAGTGCAGTCATTTTGGGAAGAAGATTAAACCCCTGAAAGATGAAACCGATTTTCTTACTTCTTATCATAGCCAGTTTTCCATCACTCATTTCTGATACATCGATACCTTCCAGATGATAGGATCCTTCATCTGGAGAATCAAGGCATCCGATCATATTCATTAAAGTGGATTTTCCACTGCCTGACGGTCCGATAATCGACACAAATTCATGCTCATTTATCAGGACATCAACACCATCAAGTGCTTTAACATAAGTTTCACCCATCTTATATGTCTTTTTCAAGTTTTTTATGTCGACTAAAACTGCCATTATTGTCCACCGCCTGTAAATCCACCATTAGCTCCTGGAACTCTCCCGGTTCCACCTCCGGTCATACCACCGATACCACCAAAGCCCATGATGTTTCCGGTTGCCTGATCAGTTGTGGCTGAAGAGGAAGTGTAAGTGGGAGGTAGAACAATGACCTGACCTTTTTCTACACCTGAAAGAATTTCGATATATGATTCGTTATATACACCAGTGGTCACTTCAACTAAAGAGGAACCAGCATAGTAATCCTGCAGTGACGTGGCTGATGATTCAGCTGGTGCAGTGCTACCGGGAAAAGTCCCGCCTATTTGAGCAATTCGCTCTTCCATGGCAGCACGCTGCTCATCAGTCATCTGAGAAGTATCAATGTTTCCTCTGCCGGTAAATCCATTTTTTGATTGAATAGCACTTTCTGTTGTATTATCGACAACTGGACTGTCGGCTTCCCCGGTCTGAACATAAACGAATTTTTTGCCTCCCATGACAGTGACAGCTTCAATGGGAACATATAACGTGTTTTCACTTTTATTGATATAGATGGTTGCAGTGGCATTCATGGACAGCATTAATCCTTCTACAGGTTCAGCAAGTGATACAGTCACACTGTAAGTAGTCACACCTCCTGAACTTTTTCCTGTGGTAGCTATCTCTGTCACCATGGCACTGACAGGAGCAGCAGAAGTGGCTTCAAGGGCATCAATAACAACAGATGCTTCCATCTCTTTCTTTATTTTTGAAATATCCAGTTCATCAATGGACACTTTGATTTTCGGCTGGTCCATTGAGGTCAGTGTAAATAGAACCAGATTCGTACTGACAGTATCTCCCGCAGAAGCACTGACATTGGAGATTATTCCATTATAGTCTGCAAGAATCTGCAGATCGGAGTATTCTGCATTCACCTCTTCTATGGATGTATACAAGTCGTTTATTGAGTCTTCATAATCAGCAATTGTCTTCAGCTTACTGTCAATTTGATCATTATATGTGTCAACCTGATCATAAAAGGTATCGATCTGTGAATTGACTGTTTCAATTTGTGAGTTTATTGAGTCTATTTTATCTTCGAGGTAAGAAGAATCGAGAACAGCAAGCACTTCACCTTCTGAAACCGCTTTTTTAGAAACAGCATTCAGTGATAGGATTTCACCTTGTAAGGTGGATTTTATGCTTTCGCTGATGGCATAATATGGCTCCGCATCTGCATAAGAATAATAATTGATATTATCTGTTGTGATGATGGCATGTACTTTCTCCTTATCAGGGATTCCGGAATCCATGCTGAATCTGAAAATCACATCAACCAATTCATTGCCAAACTGATCTTTGTAAGTAAAATCTGCGTGGGAAATAATAGTGGCCTCATATTTTGTGTTTTTATAATAGACATAGACAGATTGAATATTACCTGTAAAAGCTTTAGCCCGTATGGCAAGTTCAGCTTCGTAGACTTTTGTATCAGTCAGTGTTGCCATAACAGTACCGTCATTGACAACAGTACCAACATCTACTTTCACATCAAAGATCACTCCAGAAAAAGGAGCATAAATTGTCAATTCGCTTTTACTGTCGTTTAAATCATCTATGTCTGATTCCAACTCAGCGATTTCATCTTTTTTTTCGTTTATTTTTTCATAAGTATCTGAAATATCTTCTTTTATATCAGTAATATCATTGTTTGCTGTTTCAATTTTATCGATATAGTCATTAATCTGATTGTTATAGTTTTCTATTTTATCATCTAAGGCAGAAGTATCCATTGATGCTAAAAGAGATCCTTTTTCAACATAATCGCCGTCTTTTACAGTCAGTTCAACCAGCTCTCCTTGTGAGGAAGCTTTATAATCTGTTGTTATGCTGGCTTCTAAAATGCCGGAAGCAGAAATTGACTGTTCTACATCTCCTAGTAAGACAGTTGATGTTCTTCTTGTTAATGTAGTGGCACTTTCTTTAGCAGCATCTTTGCTGTTGCTGATTAATCGATAACTGCCATAACCTGCTGCAACAAGAAATACAATGATGATAACCCATGTCATCAGCTTTTTTCTTTTCTTTTTCAAGTTAATTCCCTCCATATTTGTGATAATCATGTTCATTATCAACCAGTAACCTTAAATAAACCTTAAAAAAAATGAAAACCAAAATAAAAGTGATATAATGAAAAAAGGAGTGCGCCAGTTCGGTGCGTAGAATATAGTCGGGTGGAAGTCCCGACCTGATAAAGTTTAGCAAACAGTCAGTATCAAG
>JAFGUQ010000059.1 GCA_016938455.1 Clostridia bacterium | reverse complement strand
GTGGATTACTATTTGAATTGAACCGCCTGGTGCCGAACGGCATGCCAGGTGGTGTGAGAGGGGAAAGTAATTTTCCCCTACTCGATTTATTTCATGCATCAATAATGATGTGAAAGGGTAGAAATGTTTATAGATGAAGCAAAAATATATATAAAAGCAGGAAACGGCGGTAATGGCTGTGTTTCTTTTCGAAGAGAAAAATATATTCCAAGTGGCGGACCGGACGGAGGCGACGGGGGAAAAGGCGGAGATATTATTTTTGTGACAGATGTGAATGCCCGTACGCTGGTTGACTTCAAGTATAAAACCAAATATATCGGGAATTCCGGTGAAAACGGCGGGACCTATAACTGCTCGGGAAAAGCTGGCGACGATATCATCATCAGGGTTCCGGTAGGAACTATTATCAGAGATGCCATCACAATGCAGCCCATATTTGATCTGTCAAAACCTGAACAGCAGTTCATTGCAGTTAAAGGGGGAAAAGGCGGTGCCGGAAATCAGCATTTCGCAACATCCAGAAGACAGACTCCTAACTTTGCAAAAAGCGGAGAAGACGGAGAAGAAAAGGAAATCATTCTGGAGCTTAAGCTTCTTGCGGAAGTGGGTTTAATCGGTTTTCCGAATGTAGGTAAATCAACGCTTTTAAGTATTGTCTCTTCTGCCAGACCCAAAATTGCCGATTATCATTTCACCACACTGACACCGAATCTTGGGGTCGTGACGGTTGATAATGACAATGAATTCGTCATCGCAGATATTCCAGGGTTAATTGAAGGTGCTCATGAAGGCATCGGACTTGGCCATGAGTTTCTTAAGCATATAGAAAGAACCAAACTGCTGATCCATGTGGTTGATGTTTCAGGAAGCGAAGGAAGAGATCCGGTGGAAGACTTTGAAAAAATAAACGAAGAACTTGAAAAATACAATGAAAAACTGTCAAAACGTCCTCAGATTGTGGCAGCTAATAAATGCGATATCAGCAGCAAAGAAAACATTGACCGTTTTGTCAAGGAAATCAAGAAACGCGGTTATGAAGTATTTCAGATATCAGGAGCCACATCATTGAATGTCAAGAAACTGATGAAAAGAACTTATGAAATCATCAAGGAATTACCAGATACCGTCTTATTTGAACAAAACGAAACCTTTGTGGAATATGTGGCAAAAGAAGATGAACTCTTCACAATCAGAAAAGAAGGAAGAGTATTCCATATAGAAGGAAAATGGGCTAAGAAACTGGTTAATTCAACCAATGTCACTGACCATGAATCCATGCAGTATTTTCAGAGGACCTTAAGAAAAAACGGAGTCATCAAGGCACTGGAAGATATGGGTGTACAGGAAGAGGACATTGTGTCAATTTATAAAATTGAATTTGAATATATAAGATAAGAGGAGAAAAAATGATAACAACCAAACAAAGAAGTTATTTGAAATCACTGGCACATCACCTGCAGCCTATTTTCCAGATCGGAAAAGGCGGTATCAGCGAGAATGTGATCATACAATATGAAGAAGCCTTTGAAACCAAGGAACTGATCAAGACATCAGTACTCAATAATTCTGAATTCAATGCCAAAGAAGCCTGCGAACTGATTGCAGAAAAGACTCATGCCGATATAGTCCAGGTGATTGGAAGCAAGTTCGTCCTATACAGACCTTCTAGAAAAAACAGGAAAATTGAATTACCGGTCAAAAAACGTTAATCTCTGTTTTTAAGTAAGGTATTCATGATTTCATAGTAAATTTCATCTGCGTGGCTTGTGAAGGTATCGCAGATTTTTTTTGCCTCTTTTTTAGTCCCGGCACAGAATGAGACGGAAAGAAGGGGAGAACCGTTTTCGGAAATTTCCAGATTGGAGATGAAATCATCTGCCAGACCAAATGTGAAGTTGGCTTTGATTTCAAGTTCCTTTTTCACGGATGTCCTGACAGACGCTGTCAGATTGACGATATATTTCTTGATTCCTTTGGGAATTTTATGACTCAAAAATGACAGGGTATCACTGCCTTTGGTGGTGATGAAGTACTTGTCTTCACTTTTTGACAAGTATTCATCTTCATAAAGAGAATCAATCAGATGCTGCATGACAAAATAGTTCATCAGGTTTCCCTTGATCACGATTTCAGAAAACTGTTTTTTTGACATGGGCAGTGCTATTTCTTCAGAAATGCATAACAGAATAAGTTTTTGTTCAGCCAGATCGTTTTTGTCAGCAATAATCAACTTGTGTACCTCTTTAATTTGATTTAAAAATTATACCATAATAATAAAAAAATATGTATAGAACAATCAAAGAAATGCTGTTCATGATATAATATAGAAATGAGGGGAAGAATACTATACGGTATTTCCAAAAGTGATAATACTGATCATATTATTAAAGAAGTAAACGAGCAGTTAAAAAAAGAGATGACTTCGTCACTCTATATTATTGTGCCTGACCAGTATTCCTCCATGTATGAGGAAGAAATAGTCAAACATTCACTTGAAAAAGGGCTGATGAGACTGGAAGTCACATCTTTTAAAAGACTGGCCAGCAAGATTTTTGTCAGAACACTTCAGAAACGGAATAATTATCTTGATAATGCGGGGAAAAGCATTATTGTCTATCAACTGTTAAATACTTTTTATGATCAGCTGGAAGTATTCAAGAAAGCGTCTAATTATCCTTCTTTCTCCATCCAGGTCATGGAGATGATCAAAGAATTCAAGCGCTATGAAATCACAACATTCACACTTCATGAACTTGCAGTCAAACAGAAAAACAGATTACTGTCACAGAAATTAAGCGAATTAGCTTTGATTTATGAACAATATGATCTGACTATTCAGAAAAACAGTTTCTATGATTCAGATGATGATTTATCAGTCCTTGCTAAAATCATCAGGAATCATGATATTTTAGATCACAGCATGATTTGGCTTGATAAATTCAACGGATTCACCTCACAGGAATACAGCTGCATCAGTGCGATGCTGAAAAAATGTGAACAAGTCTCAGTCTGCCTTTATACCTCATCACTGACAGATATCAATCTCACCAATGTTTTCTATCCTGTTCTTGAAACATACGAGTCACTTCAGAAAATCGCAGAAGATGAAAATCATATGCTTGAAGAAATCAGCATTCCCGGAAAAGACAGACGAAATGAAGAGCTTGCTTATCTTAGCCGGCACTACTTTTCATATGGAGAATGCAGTTTTTTGGGAGAACCTGAGCATATCTCTGTCTATCGTTCTTCCGGAATTTATGACGAAGTGAAACAAGTGGCCATGAAAATAAGCAGGCTGGTCAGAGATGAAAACTACAGGTACCGGGACATTGTTGTGGGATGTTCCTTGCCTGATGAATATGGCAACTATATTGAAGCTGTTTTCAAGTCCTACGGCATTCCATATTTTCTGTCCCAGAAAAGACCGCTTGAAAAACATTCACTGATCGGATATATCATGGCTGTTCTTCGCATTTATGATGAGAAGTACTCATTCAACAGTGTGTTTGCCGCGCTTAAATCTCCATATAGCGATTTTACGCGTGAAGAAGTCAGCCTGTTTGAGAACTATGTTCTGGAATGGGATTTAAAAGGAGTAAGTACTTACAACAGTGAATGGACTTACAGAAAAAATAACAGCATCAATGAAAATGACAGAATCATCAAAGTGAACCAGACAAGAGTGAAACTTATTTCTCAGATGAATCATTTCTTTGAAAACATCAAATACAGAAGTACAGCCAAAGAGTTCCTGACCGCGTTATATGACTTTCTGATGGAAAACAAAGTCTATGAAAAACTGCAGGGAATGATGGAACAGGCAAGAAGTCAGACCCTTGATGACTATGCTGACGAGATAAAACAGAGCTGGAACATGATCATCACTGCATTTTCACAGATCAATCATGTACTTAATGAACAGAAATATACCACCAGCCATTTTATTGATATTCTGAACATCACATTCAAAAGTTATGAAATAGGAGTGATTCCGCCTAGCAATGATAAAGTGGAAGTGGGGAACATGACAAGGACCTGCAGTCTCCAGAAAAAAGTCTATTTCATCATGGCTGCCAATGAACCCTCGTTTCCAAGCGATATATTAAACAGCGGACTCCTGACTGACGGTGATCGTGTCACTCTTTCTGAAAACGGACTGAAACTGGCAGCTGATTCATATAATCAGGTGATTGAACAACGCCTGACCATTTTTGAAGCCATTTCGGTGGTGACTGATAAGATTCAGATCGGATACAGTATTTCTGATTTGTCTCACAAAGCTAAAAGACCTGCCAATATCATCGAACGCATCAAGAATATTTTTGTTGACTTGAAAGAAGAAAGCTCGTATTCATATGAAGATTCAGACTTCATCTATACACCACTGATGGGGATGGAATACCTGAAAAAAAACAGCGAAATGAGTGATCTTCTGCTGAAGTGGTACAGTGAACATCAGTATGACCTGTTCATCACTTTACAAGAAGGAATTCATGATTATGTGATTTCTGATGAAGAGGCAGCGACGCTTCTTTATGGTGATACGCTGGATGTCAGTGTGAGCAAGCTTGAAGCCTATTCCAAATGTCCTTTCGCTTTTTTTGCGGAGTATGGCTTGAAAGCTAAAGAAAGAGACATCTTTGACATCAAGCCGCCCGATATCGGAAGCATCATTCATGATATCCTGGGTCATCTATTGAAAAACAACATCACAGAGAAAGAAGCCATCATAAGCGAAAGCAAGAAAGTGTTTCTTGAAAAGACAGCCAATACCGATGTGTTCAGAAGAAACAGCCGGCACCTGTTCCTGGGAGAAAGAATCCTTGACCGGGTGGCCTTTTCCTATGAGGAAATCCTGAAACAGATTGAGAAAAGCGGTTTCATTCCCAAGGACTATGAAGTCTCCTTTGGAGTGAACAAGAAACTCAATCCCATTATCATGCAAAGTGACAGCGGCAAGACAATCATGCTGCAAGGACGGATAGACCGGGTGGATGAAGCACTTGTCAATGGACATGAAGTGTTCAGAATCATTGACTACAAGCTCTCAGACAAGCAGCTGAAGCTATATAAGATCAAAGAGGGAACAGAGATTCAATTAGCTGTTTATCTTTATGCCTATTCTAAAAACACAAAAGCCATTCCTGGAGGTATGTACTATTTTTCCACATTTAAGCCAGTGATCAAGACAGAGGGACTTGCTAATAAAGAAGACCTGATGGAAGAAATACATAAAGAGACAAAACTGGAAGGATATACGGTAGATGACGAAAGCATTCTTGAAATAAGCCATGCCTATTCTGACAAGAAACGTATTTCAGATGAAAAACTGAGTAATATGTTCTTGTATCTGAATGAGTATGTCGTCAAGAAGACAGAAGAGATTTACAAACTTGAAAACAGTCCGGTACCAGTCAAAGAGGACAATTTCGTTCAGTGCAGTTATTGTCAGTTCCTTAGTGTATGCGGATTTGACATCAATAAATATGGTTATCATTACAAAACCATAAAAAGCCAGCCGGATGAGGAAGTTGAATTTAAATGAGTCAAGAAAAACTGACAACAGAACAAATCAATGCCATGACAATCAGAGGCAAGAACCTGCTGGTTTCTGCCGGTGCGGGTTCAGGAAAGACTTTCGTGCTGGTCAATCGAATCATCAATCAGATTTCAGATGAGAATGTGAGAATGGACATTGACAAGTTACTTGTCATGACATTTACCAATGCAGCTGCTTATGAAATGAAAGAACGAATCAGAAGTGCATTATACCGGAAAATTAACGAGAATCCAGGTGACAGTCACCTGGCCAGACAACTTTTACTGATCAATCGGGCCATGATAACGACGATTCATTCTTTCTGCAGCGATATCATCAGAAGCAATTATCATCTTGTCGATATTGATCCTTCTTTTTCCATCTGCGATGAAACAAGAAGCAATCAGTTAAAAGCTGAGGCACTGAAAGAAACATTACTTGACTATTATGAAAACGACAGTCAGATATTTCGTGATTTATTGAACGCTTACGGAAGCGGTAATGATGACAGAGAACTGTCATCACTTGTCTTGAAACTTCACAAGTTTCTGATGAGTACACCAGATCCTTTACTTTGGCTGGAAGAAAAACTCTCGCTTTATCATCTTGAAGAGGACGACTTCTTTTTAAGCAGCTGGGGAAAAGAAATAAGGGAATATACCGGTATGGTGCTTGACGGCATATGTTCTTCACTTAAAAACGCTTTGGAACTCATCAGTGACTCAGATGATTATAAAGGGTATGAAGATGCACTGATCAGTGACTTCAATGGACTTGATGCCATGAAAGAAAAGATAAGACAATGTACCTATGATGAGTTCATTGATGATGTGAATGCTTTTTCATTCATCAGACTAGGGAGAAACAGCAAACAGGCTGACAAGGACATCTGTGATTTGATCAAGGAGATAAGAAACAGCATCAAAGGTGAATACAGCAGAATCAAATCATTCTATATCAATGATTCATCCGATCAAAAAGCCATATTCAATCATTTGAACCCGCTGCTTTCTGAACTTTCGTCAGTAGTCGTAAGTTTCAAGAATAAATACGATGAACTAAAAAGAAGCCAAAGCCTGCTTGATTTCAATGATCTTGAGCATATGAGTCTGCAATGCCTGAAAAACGGAGCGGCTTATGAATACAGGAACAGATTCAACGAAATACTGGTAGATGAGTATCAGGACAGCAACCTGGTTCAGGAAGAAATCATCAACCTCATCAAAAAAAGCAATAATCTGTTTCTGGTAGGTGATGTCAAACAGAGCATCTATAAGTTCAGAAATGCCAATCCTGATCTTTTCATGAATAAGTATCATCGATATTCTCCTGATGAAGATGATGCAAAAGATCATAAAATTGAATTGAACAGAAATTTCAGAAGCCGAAACGAGATTCTGAGTTTTGTCAATTTCGTCTTTGAAAGAACCATGTCAAAAGGAGCCGGTGACCTTGACTATGGACAAGGCCAGTATCTTAATTATGGTGCCAGCTATAAAGAAGATGAGAAAATCGCCTGTGAAATACTCATCGCCTCCGGAGATGAGAAAATTTTCAATGAACATGACAGCAAATATACCCTTGAAGCAGCCATGATTGCCTCAAAAATACAAGACCTCATGCAAAGCTCCATGAAAGTGCTTGATAAGAACAGCAAGCAATTACGACCCATCAGGTACAGTGACATTGTCATTCTTCTGCGAACCATCAAAACGGTCTCTGCCGAGTTTGTC
The DNA here is from genome assembly GCA_016938455.1 of Clostridia bacterium. Classification (GTDB taxonomy): domain Bacteria; phylum Bacillota; class Clostridia; order DUPQ01; family DUPQ01; genus JAFGUQ01. Next base: position 4,896 of record JAFGUQ010000059.1, on the reverse strand, counting down.
AGCACTTTTAGAAAATACGACATTCCGGTATTCGCAGATCAGGAACTGTCGTTCTTTGAAAACGATGAAGTGAGCAGAGTCATCAATGTGCTGTCCATCCTTGACAATCCGTACCAGGATATTCCGCTGCTCTCGATCATGATGAGCCATTTCTATCATTTCACAGATAAAGAAATGGTTGTATTGACAAGTAAGAATAAAAGTGATTCCATTTATGAAGCCATTTTAGCTTATGCTGAACCTGACGCCATCAAAGAAAAAATAGATCATATGCTGAAAAGCCTTGATCATTTCATGTATCTTTCGACAATGATTTCCATTGATAAACTGATCTGGCTGATCATCACGGAAACAGGGTATTTTTATGAAGCTGATCATGGCAGTTCGCTTCTTTCCAAACAGAATAACCTTAGACGTCTTTTTGAAATTGCAGGACAATATGAAAAAAACAATGAAAACAGCCTTTTTTCTTTCCTTAATTATGTCAGTGAGCATGTGGAAGGGACTTCTGATCTTGCCGGTGCCAGCACATTCGGAGAAAATGATGATGTCATCAGAATCATCAGTATCCACAAGAGCAAGGGTCTTGAATATCCGGTAGTATTTGTCAGCAACTGTTCCAAACAATTCAACAATCAAGATTCAAGAGAGAGTGTCTTATTCCACAGAGACCTGGGATTCGGACCTGAGTATGTGAGTACGGATGAAAGTTATCGATTCTCGCCGGTCACAAAGAGAATCATCGCTCAGAAAATCAAGAATGAGAACATATCAGAAGAACTTCGCATACTCTATGTGGCACTTACCAGAGCGAGAGAAAAACTTTACATCACAGGACAAAGTAAAGACATTGAAAAATCATGTTCCAAATGGAGTTTCCTTGGCCGCGGAGTAAACAAAATCTCTTCTTCAAGTATTTTAAACTGCCAGTGCTATCTTGACTGGATCATGGCGGCATTATCGTCTCATGAAAAAGGAAATGTGATTAATGAGAATGCCGGAATGACAAGAGAGCATCTGACTAAAGAACCGCTTGATTTTACCATACATTTTCAAAATGCAGATGAGATCATCAGCAGTTTTTCTACTACTGATGCTTTGGAATTTAAAAAAGGTCTTTCATGCCTGATCAATCAGCAGGAGGTTGAAAAACGTTTTAACTGGCGCTATCCATTTGAGAATGAAATCAATCTGTATCGTAAAATCTCTGTCACTGAAATGAAAAAACTAAAAGAGAGATCGCTCGATTCTGAAAGCGGTGAACTAATCAACGATACACTAATTGAAAAACCTGATTTCATGGAAGGTTATTCTACCATTGACCGTGCTTTAAGGGGTACTATGGTACATAATCTGATGGCATATATAGATTTCAAGAAGGTATTTGAACAGGGATATCTTGAAAAGTGCATCGATGGGATGGGTCTTGAAGAAGATGTCATACCGCTTATTCAATCGCTTTTCAAGGATGAAATAGGGCAGCGCATGATGAAAGCGGAAATACTTTACCGTGAGAAAAGTTTCATGTTACCGATGAAAACAGTTGATATCTATGGTGAATTAAAGGGTCTGATCAGTGAAGATCATCAGACCATGATACAAGGAGTGATTGACTGCATGTTCATTGAGGATGATCAGGTAGTCATCATCGATTACAAGACTGATTATGTCAAACCCGGGCAGGAACAGGAAAAAGCTGATGTTTATCAGGTACAGCTTGATCTTTATGCAAAAGCCGTGGAAGAAATTCTGCAGAAAAAAGTGAAGCAGAAAGTGATTTTCCTGCTTCATACCGGAAAAGCCCTTTATGTTTAGATTCTCAGTTCATTGATGGTTTCAATCATATTCAGATAATTCTCAACAGGGACATATTCCGGAATGGAATTTCCGGAACCTAAAGCCACACCTTTTGCTTTTGTGGCTTTTTCATAAATGTCCCTGATATATTCTTTTAACTCATTCTTATCCATTCTGCAGAGCATATCTGCGTCTATCCCGCCGAAATTACCGATTCGTTCGCCATATTTTTCATACCATACCGAGATGGGAGCAATGGTATCTTCATTGGAGTGCTTGGCATTGATTCCTGTGCCGATGAGTTCTTCCATCACTGAAAACAGGTTACCGCATGAGTGGAGAAGAAAAGGTTTCTCATAAGAATGAATCAGATTGATGATTCGCTTGTATTGAGGGAATATGTGAGTGATGACATCATTTGGCGGAAGCATGGTGTTGCTTTTATAACCTAAGTCATCACCAAAGCGCATGATGCAGTAATGGTCTTTATATAACGGCAGAAATCTTTCCCATGTCTTATACAGCACATCACCCATTTTCACAAAAAGCATGGCATAGGTTTCAGGATCATCCACTTTCATGTAGCAGAGATTCATGTAGCCGACGATGTCCTGAATGCATTCGAAAATACCGTTTCCGATACCGCCGACCAGTGACATTCCATCGGGAACATGTCTGATGACTGTGTCAAAATATCGTTTGTTCTTTTTGAAGTAAAGTTCAGGCAGTTCATCCCACGGATATTTTCTGAAATCATCATAATCTTTGATGCAACCTGATTCATGACCATAAAGCGCACCGTTTCCTGGCATGATACCGGAAAAAATGGCTTCAAAGCTGACGGTATCGTAGGTCATTTCCTTGAAAAACCGACAATAACCTTTAAAAAATTCATTGATGTCTTTATCATCTCCACCATATAAATGCGCAAATTCGATATTGAGCACCTCTTCCATTTTCTTTTCTGAAATCATGTGCTCATAAATGGAGATTCTAGAAGGTGTCTGATTATAGGCTGCCCTCACAATATTAGTAAAGTCCGGAGTGAAATTTTTCATAAATACCTCTTCTTGTACATGGAATACTTTTTTCATTATAGCAGAATGTTATTGCTTTCAAAAGAAAAAATAGATAATATAGGTGAAAAGGAACTGACATGAAAAAATCATTGAAAATTATGTTTATATTATATCTTATTATTCTCGGATACCTGCTGTTTGTACGCGGGTTTGATTTTGAGGTATCAAATTATATTTCATATAACCTCCGTTTTTTCGCGACAATCAAGCGTTATGTTTTTCTGTTGAATTCCGGAAATCTATATGAGTTTTTCATCAATATCATCGGAAATATCATCGTTTTCATGCCATTAGGATTTTTCATACCGCAGATAAACAGAAAACTTGATAAAACAGTTATGATGATTTTTCTTTCACTGATGATTCCTGTTGTCATTGAAGCAGCTCAATATGTGTTGAAAGTGGGAATTCTGGATGTGGATGATGTACTTCTCAACTTCATTGGAATCATGGCGGGATTTCTGATTTACAGGGGGGTGACTCATGAAAAACAGTGAATATGAACTGAAGTTGATGTTAGAAAAAGATGAATATGAGCATCTTTTAGACTATAAAGTCTCTGAAACCGTTCAGACCAATTACTATTTTGATAATTACGTACTTGATGTTTATCATCATAAACTGTCGCTTAGAATCAGGGAAAAAAACGGGCAATATGAATTGACTTCAAAAAGCAAGAAAAACAAATCAATTCATGAAGGAATCATCATGATGGAAGAAAACAATCAATCGATTTCACCAGAAGAATTTTCATCAATCATGAAAAACGAAAGAAACATCAGCGAATTTCTTCACTGTGAGTTCAGTCAGCTAAAATGTATCGGAAGTCTAAAAACACTCAGAACAAATCTGAAGCTTGATGAAAACCTTCCGCAGGCAGAGCTTGACATGAATGAATATAACAATATTAAAGACTATGAGCTGGAATGGGAAATAGAAAAGGAAATGTACCCTGAAGTCATTGAAATTTTGAAGAGCCTTGGAATTACTCTTGAAAACAGGGAAGTGGGAAAATCCAAATTTGTCAGATTCATAAAAAGTCTGCAGAATGTTGACTAAAACAATGAATGAAAATATACTTGAAATACATTGAGAGGTATGGAAAGTGGAATATAAACGATTAGGAAAAACTGATATTAATGTTTCTGCAATCACTTTTGGCTGCTGGGCAATCGGTGCCGGGAAAGAATGGGGAAGCAATTTAGATGATAGCGATTATATCAGAACAGTGTTAAAAGCATATGAAAATGGAGTTAATTTCTTTGATACCGCATCAGGTTATGGAAATGGTCATTCCGAGGAAGTGCTGGGAAAAGCGATACATGACATTCGAGACAAAGTAATCATATCATCAAAATGTGCATCATCTTCATTAATAAAAGGAAAGACAGAAGACAGCATTGATAGCAGCTTAAAAAGACTCAACACTGACTACATCGATGTTTTCCTGATTCATTGGCCTAATCCTGACATTGATATCAGTGAAAACATGGAACAACTTATGTTGATGAAAGAAAAGGGGAAAATCCGTTCAATCGGTGTGTCTAATTATACAGTCAATCATTTAAGAAAAGCTGTAAAATATGGTCAGGTTGATGTATTCCAACCATGTTACAATCTTTACTGGCGACAGATAGAAAAACAATCACTTCCGTTTTGCATTGATCACGACATTGCCGTCATGACTTACAGCTCCATTGCCTCAGGTTTACTGACAGGAAAATTCACCAGCGATTGGAAGTTTGAAAAAGAAGACATGAGAAATGAGTATATTGCTTTATTTAAAAAAGAGGTTTATGAAAAAGCCATAGAAATCAATGAAAAACTTAAAGTTTATGCTAAAAGGTATCAGAAGTCATTAACTCAGATTGCCATAAACTGGGTAATCAACCAGCCAGGAATCACCACAGCGATTGTCGGAGCGAAAACACCTGAACAGGTCATTGAAAATGTCAAAGCAATCGGATGGACCTTGTCTGAAGAAGATTATGATAGCATAGATAAAATGACCATGAAAGTG
>JAFGUQ010000058.1 GCA_016938455.1 Clostridia bacterium | reverse complement strand
TTATTCATACATAATAAAAAGACCAGTTTCCAAATTGTAAAACATGGTCTTTTTCAGTGGTCTCCTATTTCAAGGGCTTTTCTATGGTTGCGGAGAGAGGATTTGAACCTCTGACCTTCGGGTTATGAGCCCGACGAGCTACCAGCTGCTCCACTCCGCGATATTATTGGTGCCGGAGACCGGAATCGAACCGGTACAATCGGTAAAGATCGCAGGATTTTAAGTCCTGTGCGTCTGCCAGTTCCGCCACTCCGGCAATTGGTGTCTAAAGAATGACAGCTACAATATTATAATATACAAGCTAAGCTAATGTCAATAACCAAAATTGATTAAGTTCAAATAGAACCTAAGGATATTCTCCCCGTATAAAGTGGTTACAAAAATTCCAGTACATAGAAAAGGACCAAAGGGAATGACATCTTTTCTTCCTTTTTTCTTTAAAATGATGGCAATGATTCCAACGAGTGCTCCTATAAAGGCGCCTAAGAACATTGCAATCAAAACTCCCTTCCAGCCAAGGAAGATACCTACAACAGCCATGAGCTTGATATCACCGCCACCCATGCCCCCTCTTGATAAAATGGCGATTAACAACAGGGGAACACTGGCTGCAAAAAAGCCTATGACTGCATCCAATAATGGAACCGGACGAATAATGAGCTCATACATAATACCGACAATCAGTAAGAAAATGACCATTTTATCCGGAATCAGTTTATGATCAATATCGATAAATGTGATTACTACTAAAGCATAAACGAGAGCAGAAACAAAAACAAGCTGCCAGCTCAATCCGTAAAACTGAAATAACAATACCATAATCAAGCCACAAAGCATTTCAATCATCGGTTATCTGATAGATATTTCGTTTTTGCAGTATCTGCATTTTCCTCCTAGAAAAATAAAACTTAAAACAGGTATGTTATCATACCATCTAAGTTGATAGTGGCATTTCGGGCAAGCCGATGGCGGCTTTACAATTGATTTGTTAGCAGGCATCCTATAGATACAAACATTTAAAAAACTGCCAAATAAAAGACCGTATATAAAAGATATGATGTATAGCATGTACTTCCCCTACTCCTTTAGTCATATTATTATATCAAAAATTTCGGTTTTCTTCTATGGATTTTACAAACAATTGCATGATTGATTTTTTTACTTAACACTTTTAAAACACCAATATTAGTGATATAATTCTTTTATTGATAAAATAAAATTTTGCAATCAATGATTAGGGCTTTATATATTAAAACTATAAGGGGTATATTATGAATATTAATGATTATTTAGAGTTAGCTGCATCTATGGGTGCAAGCGATGTCCATATTTCCGTGGGATTGGCACCAATAATGAGATGCTGTGGTTCTTTAAAACAAATGGACGGGCCAATCGTTACCACTGAATCAGCTGATAAAATCAAAAGCGATTTATTAACTGAAGGTCAGATGAAAGCTCTCGATCTGGCTGGAGAACTTGATGTTGCTCTTACTGCAGGGAATGACAGAAGATTCAGGTTAAATCTATTTAAAGAAAGAGGTAACTGGTGTTTTGCTTTTCGTTACCTGAATACTGAAATTCTTTCCTTCAATGAACTCGGATTACCTAAAATTGTTGAGCAGTTATGCCAATTACATCAGGGGCTGGTTTTAGTAACCGGGCCGACCGGTATGGGGAAAACCACTTCATTATCTTCAATGATAGACTATATCAATCAAAATACTGATAAACATATCATCACACTGGAAGAACCTATTGAATATCTGCATACTCATAAGAAAAGCATTGTCAATCAACGTGAAATCGGATCAGATTCAAAAAGTTTCAACACTGCTTTAAAAGCTGTTTTAAGACAAGACCCTGATGTTATACTGATTGGCGAAATGAGAGATCTAGAAAGTATTGCGATCGCATTGACAGCAGCAGAAACCGGCCATCTTGTTCTCAGCACACTTCATACAATCGGATCAGCAAAAACAATCGACCGTATCATTGATGTATTTCCGCCTTATCAGCAAGCTCAGATTAAAACACAATTGGCAGCTGTTTTAAACTGTGTTATATCACAGCAGCTTATTCCATCTGTTGATCCTAGAAAAAGAGTTCTGGCATATGAAGTTATGGTATGTACTCCGGCAATAAGCTCTTTAATAAGAGAAGGGAAGACTCATCAGATACAGAATATGATTCAGACAAATTCCAGAAACGAGATGATTACCATGGATAAATGTCTGTATTCACTCTATAAAAAGAAGAAGATAACAAAAGAAACAGCACTTCTTTATTGCCTTGATAAGGATTATATGGAACAATTATTAATTTGCTAAATATGTCGGGTTTGTGAAAATAATGACGTCTCCATAGAGTTCTCCTTGGATTGAATCGCCCTCTTTAATATTTTCAATTTTAACTTTTGTCGTTAATGTAAAATTAATATCTGTTGCTGTAACAACAATTTCAATTAAATCAGTATAGAGCGTAACATTATCATATTGTGGTACCCGGTTAAAGGCGACTTGAATATTGATAAATTCTTCTCCTCTAAAGTCTGTTAGGACGGTTTCCACATTATTCAAGTCATCGGTCATTATTTTAAAAGTTGCTTCATCTGCAAAGATAACACTCTTATAGTCACCGGCAATTTCTTCTTTGTTATACTCATCACTTGTAGAAGATAAAATTTCCATATAATTGGCATTATCAATTGTGCTTTCTATATATGATGAAAGCGCAATGACCTTGTTCTGTCTTTCCCAGTAATTTGTTGTTCTGACATAATTGCTTTGAGCATAATTGAATAGTTGATAACCAAGAGAAAGAACAATACCGAATAAAGCTATTGCAATTAATAATTCTATTAAACTGAACCCATTCCTGTTTTTCATTTTATTCTCTTCCTATCACGCCATATAAGTTAACTGGTAAGTCAGTGTCTGATCCGCTTGTAATGCTTATATCACTCTTTGTCACCCAACCTGCAACAGAATCATAATATATTATGGTTTCACTGTCACCGACAGCAATAAATGTTCCGCGGGTGAATTCAACATCATTGATGTCTGTCTCATCTACCAGCAATTCAGTCAACGCTCCTGATGTAATTTTATCAAATAACAATCCGCTTGTGTAAGTAAATGAGTATAGTGTTCCCTTCTGTCCGACAATAACTCCTGCTCCGTCATGTATGGCAATACTGTTTAAATCATTTATTTCATCAATGTTAGAATCATCTTTCAACTGCAGAATCGTCCAAGTTGCTCCGGTATCTGAGTAAGCTACTTCTCCATCAGCTCCGGCTATCATGAAGACTGATCCGGCAAAGGTAATATCGTTAGCTTTATATAAGCCAGTGATTTCAGACGGTAAAGACCATGATGTTTTATCAATAAGTGTTGAGGTTTTCATTATTCCGGCTATATCATGTTCAGCTTCTGCCCCGTAATCATGATGGTAAGTTATTGAAGCCATATAGGTAAGCGATTCATCATCAAATGCAATTCCAGTGACATCAAATTTTGTTCTGTCAACTGAAGCATCATAGGTGATTGCACTTTCCCAGTTAATTCCATCACCAGATCTGATAAGTGTTCCGTTTTCACCACCTGCTATGAATAATCCATTAATATATTCAACAAACAGCAGTTTGTTTGTATTTGAATTATTTGCTTCAAGCCATCCGGTGTCAGCACCTGGTGCCTGGAAATTTGCATCCTGATTGTACCATATGCTTCCATCATCCCCGACAGCGACATATCTAAATTCATCTGTCCCCCAGACAATATCCATGAAGTCAACATCAGATGGTAGTCTTGAAGCATCTGGTGTCCTTGAAATCTTGTAAACCCAGTCATCTAAGTTCATGGTTAATTCTTCTACACCCCCGGTTCCAACTGCTTCATAATTGGCCAAAGAAACTTCTATGGTAAAATAAGTAGTACTGTCATGTTTTACATGACCACTCATTTCATTATAAATATATACGGTTAATGTATATGGACTATGCTCATTGTCAAGTCCAAAAGTACCCGGCAGTAACATAATCAATGCCTGTCCATCTTCTATGACTGCAAAATCTACCAGATTCAATCGGGTGTATTCACTTGTGACATTCCCCCATTTATCTTCATACTCAATATATATGTAGTCATAAGGAAAAACATCATAAATATCAGTACCGTTTCTGTCTACAACGCCTTCTAAAGAAGCACTTCTCCCATTAGCCCATCCACTGACTATCAAATCATAATCTGCATCAGTCGGAACAATATAAGGCCCGCCAAGCTGATCAATATATTCTTGATAATAAGCTGGAATTTCAGGACGCTTTCCGCTGTTTCCAGGAGCACTTTCAAGAACTTCAATAAGATCTGTCAGTACCGAACTGTCAGATGTATTCTCAAAATATCCTTCCTGAATACCGCTCTCATCATAAATGAATCTGATATCACCTGAAACAAAAGTAACAAGAGACGAGTCTGTAATGGCTCCGTCATTTCCTTTAATTAAATACCCGTTAACTTCAATCGTCGATGATGAACCTAATTTAACCGGAAACATTGACTTGTCTTCATCCTCTATTCCAAAATATGATCCGAC
>JAFGUQ010000057.1 GCA_016938455.1 Clostridia bacterium | reverse complement strand
TAACATTTATTAACTCTACAATATTTATCTCTTATTTCATATCGAGTTCTTTAATAAAGTCTTTATGATCTCTCAAAATATGACATAAATAATGTTCATGCATTATATCTGATTCATTTATTTTTTCATTCTGAGGTGAAAGAATCAGATTTCGGCCATCAGTAGTTATTTCGAATGGAGTTTCAAATGAAATGTTAAGCAACTCCAATATTGGTTTATCTATGACCAATGCAAGGCTGTTTCCGTGTTGGATCAATTTCTTAGTCATATTATTCCTCCATTTTTAATATATACACATTGTGTATACTGGTCAAGATTTTCATTAATTTTGATTTTCTCCCGGAATATGTCAACATAGTTGAACCTTGTTCTTTGAAAAACTTATGCAACTGAAGGCTTCAGTTTCAACCTGGTATCAACTGTGGGATTAAGATAAACCACATGTTCCTCCGGGAGCTGTTTGACTTCATTAACCCAACGGATCGGGTTCCTGGCTTTTGCCTCAAGCATAACATTATTTCTGTTCCTGGCTATTTTCTGATATTCACCATTTCGTATTTGAGCTGGTGTAATAAAATTCATTCCAGAGTGAGAATGGCTTGTATTATACATATTCACAAAGGCAGAGAACCAGCAACGGGCTTCTTCCACATTCTTGAATTTTCCAGGATACGAGACATCATATTTCATCGTCTTGAACCAGGATTCAATGAAGGGATTGTCATCACTAACCCGAGGTCTTGAGTAGCTGTTACAGATCCCAAGGTCATAAAAGAGACCCAGCAGTGTAACTCCTTTCATAGGGTTACCATTATCAGAATGGACAAATACATCTGGATAGTTATTGTCTCGTAAAGCTCTCTGGAATAGTTCAGAAGCCAGAGTCTCATCTTCCCGGTCATGGATAGTCCATTTCACAATACTGCGATCCCAGACATCTATTATCACATAGGCATAATAAAACAATCCTGTGACCACTGATTTCAGCCATGTTATATCCCAGCACCACACCTGATTCGGACCTGTAGCCTTTCTTTCAGGTGGTCTGTTTTTCTTGCCACTGACCTTCGTATTACGTCTTGGACGGATCAGATTATTCTGCCTCATTATCCGGTAAAAAGTACTTTCACTTCCGAGATAAATACCTTTATCTAATAGAGATGAATGTATTTCATACATATTACAATCTTTATATTCAGGACTACAGCATGCATCGATTATGGCTATTTGTTCCGTCAGACTCAGTTTCCTTGGATTACTCTTTTCTGACCCTTTCCGGTTATCGCACAAATTTCCGGATTCCCATCTCCGGAAAGTACTGACAGATAATCCCATGGCTTCACAAGCCTCGTTAAGACGGGCACCATCCTTATGAGCCTCAATAATTAAATCCAGTGCCAACTGACGAGAATCTTCATCTATCAGTCGTCCTCGACTTCCCCCCAGATCTCCACCGCTTTTTTTTTAAGGGTATAGAGGGCTGCCAGCTCCGCAAGAGCTTTATTTTTTCTATCAAGTTCCTTTTTCAGATGCTTATTCTCTTTCTGGAGTTCTTTAATTTCCTGTTTTTCTTTGTGCTTGTTATCTTCTACCAAATCTCTTATTTCCTGTTCAAATTGATTTAGGTGCTCTGTGTGAAGGCCTTTTTCTCTCAACCACTTTCCTTTTTCAGCTTCATCAACTGTTCGTGATTCCATGATCAAATTCAGTTTCTCTCGAGGTGGCCGGCTATTCCCATGTACACCCGGTTCAAGTCTTAATGTACCTTCTTTTGACTTATTAAGCCAGTTCCTCAAGGTCTGATCTGATATACCTTCTTCTCTGCATACTGAACTGATAGATCTGCTTTCAGGCGGCAAGATCTTTTTGATTAAGCTTTCTTTGTAACTTAAACTGTATCTCATAATTGAATACCTCTTTTTTATAAAGTGATGCTTCAACTATGTTGACACATAGGGGTCCTGGCGACTTTAGTATAGTGAAACCTGTCTTTCATCATGGTATATCCGTTTTCCGATAGTTTTCTATATATTGTTTCATCCTCTACAAGCCTGTTCAGCTGTCTGAGAAAATCCTCATCAGAGTGTTTTTTTACAAGAAGTCCTGTTTTCTTATTGATTATGGATTCCCTCTGACCTCCTCTAAAAGTAGAGACAGCTGGAGTTCCTAAGCATTGGGCTTCAATAATGGCCATCCCCAACGTCTCAGCCTGTGAAGTCCATGATGGGTTCTGAATACTGATTTTCGATTCAGACATAAGATGAAAGAGTTTGTTTCTGGGAACCTTGCCGAGAAATTCAATATTATTTCTGATAATATCAGAATATTCATTCTCAATAGGTTTAATCATTTTCTCGTAAAAATCTTTTTCATAGCCACTCTGTTCATTCAGGTTATGCAATCCGATATCACCTGCAACAATAAATTTATAATCAGGTCTATTCCTCAAAAATTTACACATGATCCTCAAGGCATCATGAAAACCTTTACATTCCCTAAGTGCCCCTGCAAATAATATCTGCTTCTTTTTAGCTAATACAGATTTATTCTCAATAATCAAGTCAGCATTAATTGGATTGTAAATAAATGTTACTCTTCCAAATTCTGGTATAAACAGCAGACTTTTTTTCTCAAAAAAGGTACTCCCATGATCCGCAGAAACACAGATTATGTAATCAAGAAATCCCTTTCTAATCGCTCTGAAATATAGATTCTCATC
>JAFGUQ010000056.1 GCA_016938455.1 Clostridia bacterium | reverse complement strand
GATTTTTTGTCAAATAACATTTTTATTCATACATAATAAAAAGACCAGTTTCCAAATTGTAAAACATGGTCTTTTTCAGTGGTCTCCTAGAAATAGGGCTTTTTGTTATATTCAAAGTGATTATGAACCTGAAATCAAGAGCAGACAGATTTATCTTATGCTGATGTTTAGAAGAAAGACTGCTTTTTATTCATTAAAACGTCAGGCTAGGTACATTATTCCGGTTTATTTCAATAAAACAGTTGCATATAAATTTTTAAGTCTTATAATATTACTATTGAAATGTTGAAAATAACATTTTTAATTAGATAACATTGGTGTAGCAGCCTTTTTATAGTATTTTTGGAAGAAGGTAAAATAATTGAGAACAGTGAAAATCAAACTCTCCATGACAGAGAACATCAAAGACTTTGTTAGGACAACCACAAGTTATCCCTATGATATTGATTTAAGGTCAGGCAGGTATTTAATTGATGGAAAATCAATTCTCGGAATTTTCAGTCTGGATTTTAATGAAACGATTTATTTAGACATACATAGTGATGATTGTGATGATTTTATTGAAGAAATCAAACAATTCATTGTAGATTAGCAGGTACATGATGACATCGACTCATATTATTATTGCTTTATCTATTTTTGTCATTACCTATGGGATGATTATCTCAGAAAAAATCAACAGAACCACTATTGCTGTTTTCGGAGCAACCATCCTGCTTCTTTTCAAAGTCCTCACTCAGGAACAGGCGATTGAAAACATAGATTTCAACACTATCGGACTCTTAATCGGAATGATGATTATTGTCAGTATTTTAAGAAAAACCGGAGCATTCGAATACCTTGCCATAAAAATTGCTAAAAAAGTAAAAGGTGATCCATGGAAAATCATTGTTCTTTTTTCTGTATTCACAGCAGTGGCATCTGCGCTGCTTGATAATGTGACGACAATTCTGCTGATTATTCCTATCACGCTGGTTATTACTGATACACTGGAAGTCAGCCCGATTCCATTTATATTTCCTTTGATTCTAGTGTCAAACATCGGCGGAACAGCTACGCTGATCGGAGATCCGCCAAATATCATGATCGGGGGAGCTGCAGGACTGGGGTTTGTTGATTTCATTGTGAATCTGGCTCCGGTCATCATCATCATTTTCGTTGTGGTCACTTTTGTTTTCAAATTGAAATACAAGAAGAAAATGGCAGTCAGTCAAGAAAAACGTGACAGAATCATGGAGTTAAATGAAAAACTGGCAATCAAAGATCTGCCGTTATTGAAAAAAGGTATCTTTGTGCTCTCATTGACAATCATTGGATTCATGCTTCACCAATATCTTCACTTTGAATCTGCCACAGTCGCTTTAATAGGAGCGGCACTCTATCTGCTCATCAGTAAAGCGGATACAGAAGAAATTCTGCTGGAAATTGAATGGCCTACCATCTTTTTCTTTATAGCACTGTTTGTTTTGGTCGGTGGATTAAAAGAGGTCGGTGTCATCAACTTCCTTGCTGAGAAACTGCTGTCCCTAACTCAGGGAAACATGTTCTTTCTGGTGATATTCGTTTTATGGGGATCAGCGATTATTTCGTCATTCCTTGATAATATCCCTTTTGTAGCTACAATGATTCCATTGATCACAAGCATTGCTGTCATGTCTTCAATTGATATCACCCCTCTCTGGTGGGCGTTATCACTGGGAGCCTGCCTAGGAGGAAACGGGACTCTTGTCGGTGCTTCAGCAAATGTCATTGCGGTTGGCATGCTGGACAAACATGGATATAAACTTAGTTTTATTGACTTTTTTAAAACAGGGTTTCCGATTATGTTACTTTCAATATTGCTATCTACAGTATATTTGATTATCATGTATTTATAAGGAGAAGATAATGAGAAATATTATTAACAAGGCAGAAGTTACAGAACACACGATTAAGCTTCAACAGCTTGGAGCAAAAGTGACTGTCATCAACAGCACACTTTGCTATGTGAATTTTAATTTAAGCGGCTTGATTCTCCAATATGTATATAATGTCAATTTCAATGGAAATTATTTTCTGGAAAGAATCAGACCATATCCTCTTGCCATTCAGGAAATATCTTCAGAAAGAGATGTAGTGAAGATTATTGATATGGATATACATAAATTCAAGAATGCGATGAAATCATCTCATATTGATATGTTCATTGCTATGGCTAAGCAAATCAATTCAACATTCACTACTTTTGAAGATACTTTTTTAAATTACAATATCCCCGGGGAAAAAGTGGAGAAAATATACAAGAAAATCATGGCGCTGGAGCTTGAGATTGAAATGATCCGGGAAAAAGCTAAATCAGTTGAGGCTATTGAAAAATCAGAATTGAATGATAAGAATTCATAATGAATATCAGGGCTCATTCTGTGAATTATGATATTATTAAGCACTTTTTTATAGTATAATTGAAACATGAAATACGCAATTGCACTCGGTGGGGGAGGCGCTAAAGGCGCTTATCAGATCGGAGTATGGAAAGCTTTAAAAGAAATGAACATTGAAATCCAAACAGTGCTCGGCACTTCAGTTGGTGCAATTAATGCTGCAGCCATTTCACTTGGTAAATATGAAGAAGCCAAGGCACTTTGGGAACAGCTTGATTATTCAAAAATCATGGTTTTTGAAAAGCATATGATTCAGGAGAAAAAGTCAGTCAATTTATTTGATTTCCTTAAAGAGTTCTTTCAGAACAAGGGGATTGATGTCAGCCCGCTGAAAAATATGCTATGCGAATTTATCAATGAGAAAGAATTACGCAGTACTCCGATTGAGTTTGGAATAGTTACCGCTTCACTATCAGATTTTAAACCGTATGTCATGTTTGAATCAGAAATTCCTGAGGGTCAGATTGTAGATTACATTCTTGCCAGCGCTTCACTTCCGATTTTCAAGAAAATGGAAATTGAAGGAAAAATTTTCATAGATGGTGCCGTGTATGACAACGTTCCTGTTATGGAACTGATTGAACGCGGTCATAAGAACATCATAGGAATCGATATCTCTGGAATGGGTATGCAACGGAAATTTGATGAAAAAGAAGCCAATGTCATATATATTAAAAACAGTGAAAGTCTTGGGGGAATCCTTGAATTCTCTGGTAAAAATGTAAAACGAAATATTTTAATGGGGTACTTAGATGCCAGAAAAGCGTTCAATCACTATGTCGGTAGCCATTACTATATTATCAAAGATGAAAGCATACAGAAAAATGCTGTCACAGAAGAGGAGCTGAACCTTATATTCAAACCTATGAGCTCTTCTGTTGAAAACACGACCAGAAACCAGATTATCCGAACACTCAGGAAGTATACAGATGGCAAAATAGATGGTGAAAATGTATTGGTAGCTTCAATAGAAATCGCTGCCGAAGTTTTCAGCATTGAAAGACTTCGTGAGTATACGGTCACAGAACTTTCTGAAGAGATTCTAAAACAGTACAGCAGGATTAAGAAGACCGGGCATAATCCGATTAAGAGCCTTTCCAGAAATCTTAAAAAAGCAAGATCAGCCAGCTCAAGCAAAAAAGCGATTAAGAACCTGTTCACTCCTTATATCATCAATGAAAAAGAGCTGCCATCTATGCTGATGCTAGTGGCTCTGCCGAAACTGTATATCGCCAATCTGCTGATTTATATTCTTTTATGGAGAAAGAAAAGAAATAGAAGGTTACAGAGATTACACAAGGGGTAAAATTAAAGTAGAAATTTGAAAGAGGTATTAAATGGAAGCACTAAGAAAGAAAAAAGGGTTTATCTGTGACATGGACGGTGTCATTTACCATGGAAATAACATACTGCCGGGTGCAAAGGATTTTGTAGAATGGCTTCAGAGTGAAAACAAGGAATTCCTGTTTCTGACAAACAGTTCAGAACGTTCACCAAAGGAACTGTCTGATAAACTGGCAAGGATGGGTCTTTTTGTAGAAGAAAATCATTTTTATACCAGCGCACTTGCCACTGCAAGCTTCATTGCTCTTCAGAGTCCTAAAAGTACAGCTTAGGTCATTGGAGAAGCAGGATTAATCAATGCACTTTATGATAAGGGTTTATCTATGAACGATGTTAATCCTGAGTATGTCATTGTAGGAGAAACCAGAAGCTACAGTTTTGAAAAAATCGAAAAAGCAGTGACACTCATCCATAAAGGCGCTAAATTGATCGGCACAAATCCTGACTTGACCGGTCCCACGGAAAAAGGGATAATGCCTGCGACTGGTGCACTTACTTTTCCTATTGAAATAGCCAGTGGCAGAAAAGCCTATTATATTGGGAAACCTAATCCGCTGATGATGAGACATGCTTTGAAGAAACTGGGAACACAGGTGAATGAAACAGTGATTATCGGAGACAGAATGGATACAGATATCGTAGCAGGAATTGAGTCAGACTTTGAAACTGTTCTTGTGTTAACCGGAGTTACTTCAAGAGAGGGGGTAGGAAATTTTTCCTATCGACCTAAATATATACTTGAAAATGTTGGAGAATTTCTAAAATAAGAAAAGCCGGTTTGACCGGCTTTTATATTAATGGCAATATTTTTCTGTCCACTTCATCTTCGTCAATTCCAATCTGGAAGTGATCATGCAGTTCCCATGTCTCTATATGCTCTACTGTTTCTCCGGGAGCGAGATAAACCAACGGAGATAATGATTCGAGCTCAATCATGTCATGTTTCGTATAGGTTTCATAACTTGATCCTGAATAATCGGGATAAAGTACATTTTCGTAATGAGTGAATTTCTTGATGAACAGATGATTATGATTAGCATATGCTGCCCAACCGCTGGAATTGGAGATACCGAACTTAAAAGGTGGAATGCATTCGGGATCCTGCTTGACGAAAATATATTTTTCACCCCATGTGACACGATGGTCATTAAGCTTAGTATATGGCCATAAGGAAATCATGCGGTTAGGAAGAAGGTCAGTATCGAACTGTTCCTGTGGAACGATTTCAAGCCCGCCCGGAGCCATGACAGTCAATGCCCATGCAGCCACTTCAATTTCCCACATTCCTTCATTGGTCAGATAATGTTTGATGGTTACTTCGGAGCTGTCAGGCATTAGAGTGATTTCAAGCTCCTTTTTAATCATAGTGGTTGTTTCGACAGGCTGAGATGTTTTAATCCCGTTCTCAATCAGTGTGACGTCCACTTTGCCATTATCAGGGAAATATGAACGAGGTTTGGCTTCTGGAGAGTGCCATAAACGATGACCACCATAAAGATTCCACTCATCTCCCCCTGTTTTTCCGGCAGTGTCCTCAAATACGCACATTTCATTCACCTGTCCGATTAAAGCATACTTGATGATTCTTGGACCTATGTCGGCAGTCACAATCAGTTCTGCAATTTCATTGGATATCTGATAACAGTTGTCCCAACCTTTGAAAGAAACTTTTTTAACTTTTGTCATTATGAAGCACTCCTTAATTTTTTATGATAAAATTATATCACTTAAACTATTTTATTGTCATATATTTTGTAGACATCAATCATAAAAATAGTTATAATATATTACAAATTCGATGGGAGATGAAATAATGAAATTCACGAAAATGCATGGAATCGGCAATGATTATATATATATCAACACCCTGGAAGAAGAAGTACATAATATTAGCAGTGTTGCCAGATTTGTCAGTGACAGACATTTCGGAATCGGATCGGATGGGCTTGTTCTCATAGGTCAGAGTGACACCTGCGATTTTAAAATGCGAATGTTCAACTCAGACGGGTCAGAAGCGGAGATGTGCGGGAATGCCATCAGATGTGTTGGAAAGTATGTCTATGATAATAAAATGACTGATAAAAGCGTATTGACAATAGAAACACTCGCAGGGATTAAAAAACTGGAAATGACACTGTTTAAACATAAAGTATCAATGGTGAAAGTGGATATGGGTGAACCTGTGCTGATTCCAAAAGAGATACCGGTAAACAGTGATGGTGAGCTGTTTATTAATGTGCCGATCAATATTTTAGACAAGACCTTTCATGTAACCGGGGTATCCATGGGGAACCCTCATGCCATCTCATACATTGACGATGTGGACCACTTTGAATTAGAGAAATATGGATCAGTGATGGAAGTATATCCGATGTTCCCTAAAAAAATCAATTCAGAATTTGTTCAGGTCATCGACAGAAAAACATTGAAAATGAGAGTCTGGGAAAGAGGAGCAGGAGAAACACTGGCTTGCGGGACAGGTGCTTGTGCTGTGCTGGTGGCCTCGGTAATGAATCAGCTATGTGATAGAGAAGCAACAGTCAAACTTTTGGGAGGGGATCTTTTAATTGAATGGAATGAGAAAGACAATCATGTCTACATGACCGGCCCTGCTACAACAGTGTTTACTGGCGAAATAGAAATTTAAGGAGAATCAGATGGTAAAGATCAATGAGAATTTTTTAAAACTGCCGGGGAACTACCTGTTTGCAGAAATTAAAAAAAGAGTAGAGGCATTCAGTAAAGAAAATCCATCCGCTGAAATAATCAGACTGGGTATCGGCGATGTGACTCTTCCGTTAACAGAAGAGGTCGTTGATGAACTGCATAAAGCAGTGGATGACATGGCAGTTAAAGAAACATTTAAAGGGTATGGTCCCGATCAGGGATATGACTTTTTAATTGATGCTATTATTGAAAATGAATATAATTCAAGAGGAGTACTGCTTGACAGAGATGAGATTTTCTTAAGTGACGGAGCAAAGTGTGATACCGGAAATTTCCAGGAAATCTTCGGAACTGACAATATCATCGCAGTAAGTGACCCGGTTTATCCGGTCTATGTAGACACGAATGCCATGGCAGGAAGAACAGGTGATTTTATAAACGGTAAGTGGACAAAAGTGGTCTATATGCCATGTAATGAAGACAATGACTTCACACCGCAGCTACCGAAAGAGAAAGCAGACATCATTTACTTATGCTCACCTAACAATCCGACAGGAACCACCATATCAAAAAAACACCTGACAGAATGGGTGAATTATGCAAAAGAGAATAAAGCAGTGATACTTTTTGATGCTGCTTATTCAGACTATATCAAAGAAGACACAGAAGTGAAAAGCATCTATGAAATTGACGGTGCTAAAGATGTGGCTGTCGAATTCAAGAGTTTTTCAAAAAAAGCAGGCTTCACCGGTACCAGATGCGCTTTTACGGTTGTACCGAAACAGGCTGCGGCATATACGGAAACAGGAGAGAAAGTATTCCTGAATAAGCTCTGGGCCAGAAGAGTAGCCACCAAGTTCAACGGTGTATCATATATTGTTCAAAAAGGTGCTGCTGCCGTCTACACGGAAAAAGGAAAAGAACAGACAAGAAAAGTCATTGACTATTACATGGAGAATGCCAGAATCATCAGAGAAGGGCTTATCAGTCTCGGGCTGACAGTTTATGGAGGAGTCAATGCTCCTTATATATGGCTGAAAACTCCAAATAATATGCCTTCCTGGGATTTCTTTGACAAGTTGCTTACTGAGGTTCATGTTGTGGGGACACCAGGATCGGGATTTGGACCAAGCGGAGAGGGATTCTTCAGACTGACTGCATTCGGAAGCAGAGAAAATACGAAGAAAGCAATCGAAGCCATTAAAAAAAGTTTAGCGATATAATAAAAGTGCTCCGGAAGGAGCCTTTTTATTTACAAAGAAACATGACAGCAGTAAAATCAGATAGTGAGGTGGATTGAATGAAATATGATTTTGATCAGGTTGTGAACCGCAGACACACCTGCAGCATGAAGTGGGATATTGATAAGGCAAAAGACCCCGATATTTTATCAATGTGGGTCGCTGATATGGATTTTACCTGTGCCAGACCTATCATAGACACATTGGCAGACAAAGTAAAAGAAGGAATCTTCGGTTATCCATATTATGGATGTGTTGAATATTATGATTCAATCATCAGATGGTACCGTGACCGATATCAGTGGGTCATCGGTAAGAATGACATTCAATACAGCCGCGGTGTGGTGCTGTCTATTATTTCGTGTATCAGAGCTTTTTCAAAAGAAGGAAACGGCATCATTATACAACCGCCGGTCTACTATCCATTCTTCAAGGTCATTGAATCTAATGACAGGCTTGTCGTGGAGAATCCGCTGGTTAATCATGAAGGGTACTATACTATGGACTTTGATCTTCTGGAAAAACAGGCAAAAGAAGAAAATAATACAATGATGATTCTATGTTCTCCCCATAATCCGATTGGAAGGGTATGGCGAAAAGATGAACTGCAGAAGGTGATTGACATATGTGAAAGAAATCATGTAGTTCTTGTTTCTGACGAAATACACTGTGATTTGACAAGAAAAGGAGTCACATTCGTTCCCATAGGGAATCTCACTGACAATGCAGTTTCCTGTATTTCTCCCAGTAAATCCTTCAATATGCCAGGGCTTGCCATGTCCTCAGTCATTATCAAGGATGAGATGCTGAAACAGGGATACATCGAACAGGCTTTTACAAAAAGCTGGTTAGGGATGGCCAACTCTTTTGGTGTGGCAGGACTGATGACAGCTTATACTGAATGTGATGACTGGCTTGAACAGGTGAATGAATATATCGATGGAAACATGATCTATGTTGATGAATTCATAAAACAGCATATGCCAAAAGTGACATTTAAAATTCCTGAAGGAACTTATCTTGCTTGGCTTGATTTTAGAAAGTATCAGATCAGTGATGAAAAAATCAATGATCTGATTGAGAAACGTGCAAAGATTCTTCTTGACGAAGGGATTATGTTTGGAAAATCGGGTAAAGGGTTCCAGCGTATTAATGTGGCTTGCTCCAGGAGTGTTGTCATGGAGTGCATGAGAAGACTCAGAGAAGCTTTTGAGTCGATTGCCTGAAAGCATCAAATTGAGTCTGATCTGCGTATTCATACGGAGGTAACAGCCTGATTGGAAATGCTGGCAGGGTATATTTGACAAACAGCTTATCATAAGCTCCATCAATGTAGAGGCCGTTCATGATATTCTTTAAATCTGTAATCAAAGAAGCGTATTTTTCCTGATAATATTGGATTTTATCATTATCTTTTTCCTTCACGCTTCTAAAAAAATCTTTTGCCATTTCCAGGTCGAGATTTCCGACAGAAATCAAAAAGGAGCAGTCGACGGTTTTTGATAAGGTAATGAAGTTCTGTTCTGTCAGAAAAAGCTGAAGCGGTGTTTCTTCCTGAAAGGCAATGATATCTTTTTCTGTTAACCTAGTCTGTTTTACAGCAACGAAGTTTTCATATCTTTTAGCAAGTGAAATCAGTTCATCGACTTCAAGTATTCTTTTGGTTCTTCCCAGATTGTATAGAAGAAAACGGCAGTCCTGATGTTTTAGCAGAAGAGAATCCATGAATATGAGGATTTCTCTGTCATTAAGCTGATGCCAGGCCGGCAGTGAAAACTGGAAATCCCTGATTCCGTACTTGTAGGCAATTTTGAGTTTCTCTTCCATCCTGTCAGTGGACATATCAATCAGACCTACCATGGGATACATTCCTTCTTTGTTCATCAGCCCAGCGAAAAAAGATACGATTTCTTCAAACTGAGCATTATTGACTGCATAACCTTCTCCGGCTGTTCCGAAAAGATAAATATGATTGATTCCGTGTGCAATCATATGCTCCACTTCCAGTCTGAAATTGACTTTATCAAAATGAAAGTTTTCATCCCATGGAATACAGGCAGTGGCTAAAATGGTATCATCGTATCGTTTTTTCATAGAAAGAACCCCTTTTTATTATATTCTACAGTAATATTTGCTATAATCAAATAGGGAGATTTGAAAATGGAGAAAATTAAGAAGATTGACATTCATGTTCATTCAAGGAAAATCAGATCGATTATCAGACAGACGAATCACAAAACCTATGCATTACCGCATGAGTTAAGAAAAATCTATGATGACTGGGGAATAGAAAAAGGGGTACTTCTGACAAGAATCAGTCCTGAAATGCATTTTCATGTCCAGACCAACGAACAAGCCATGGAACTCGCAGCTGATTATCCGGACTTGTTCTGGTGGTTCATGGACTTACACCCTAAAATGGGAATGAACTCAGTAGAAACTGATTTTTCATATTTTATCAATTTCTACAAACAGTATGGAGTGAAGGGAGTCGGTGAACTGACTGCGAATATGGAAATAGATCATCCTATGACCATGAATCTGTTCAAACACTGTGAAAAATGTCAGATGCCTACAACGATTCATATCTCTGAGCAGATCGGCGGCATGTATGGACTGGTAGACGAACTTGAACTGCCGGGGCTTCATAAAGTGCTTGAAACATTTCCAAACCTTAAAATCCTTGGCCATTCAGCCTGTTTCTGGTCACATATCGGGAAAAATGTGAATGAAAGCAACTGGAATGGTTATGTAAGCGGAGAAGTTAATCCGGGGATACTGGTTGAGATGTTCAGTCAATATCCGAACCTGCTTGGCGATCTGTCAGCAGGAAGCGGAAATAATGCCATCATGAGAGATGAGGAATTCGGACTATGGTTTCTGGAACAATTCCAGGACAGACTGTATTTTGGCACAGATCTGAGCTCTGCTGACCTGTATTTTGAGTTCCCGTTCTGGCTGGATAGGAAACTTGAAGAAGGTAAAATAAAAGAGTCTGTCTATAAAAAAATATGCAGAGAAAATGCATTGAAATTATTAGGAGAAATGTAAGATGGAAAAAGTAAAGAAAATTGATATTCATGTACATACCAGAAAGACAAAATCAATCACCAGATTAAGTGACGGATCCACCTATGCTTCACCTGCTGAAATCAAGGAGAAGTATGACACATGGGGGATTGAAAAGGGAGTCATTCTCCCGGGAATCAACAATGACTGCGGATTTCATATACAATCCAATGAAGATGCTTATGAACTTTATATGGAAAACAGTGACCTGTTTTTCTGGTTCTGCAATCTGAATCCAAGGATGGGTAAGAATTCACCTGACACTGATTTTTCATATTTCCTTGAGTACTATAAAAAACTCGGTGCAAAAGGAGTGGGAGAGCTTACCTGTAATTTGAATTTTGATGATTCCTTGACGATGAATCTTTTTTATCACTGCGAAAAATGTGAGATGCCTGTGACTATTCATATTGCACCAAAGCTTGGTGGCTATTATGGACTGGTAGATGAACTGGGACTGCCCAGGCTTGAAAAAGTACTGAATGAATTTCCGTCACTTAAGATTCTGGGCCATTCACAGTTTTTCTGGTCTGAAATCGGCAGTGATGTGACCGATGAGACCAGAGGAACATATCCTTCAGGTGTTGTCAAACCGGGCAGGTTAGTGGAGCTTTTTGAAAATTATCCGAATCTGTTAGGGGACCTGTCTGCTGGAAGCGGTGGTAATGCAATCATGCGTGATGAAGATTTCGGACTATGGTTTCTAGAACGTTTTCAGGACAGATTGTTCTTCGGGACTGACATCTGTGCTCCGTTTAATTATTTTGAATTACCGCTGTGGCTTGACACCAAATTTGATGAAGGCAAAATTAAAAAGAGAGTTTATGAAAAAGTATGTAGAGAAAATGCTCTTAATTTGTTACAATGTTTTAAGTAAGATAGATGTGGGTATTAAGTAATGAATAATTTTTAGGAGGAAGTAATAAATGGCAGGTAATAACTTAACAGAAATTACAAATGACAATTTTGATGATGAAGTTTTAAAGGTGGATGTTCCTGTAATAGCGGATTTTTGGGCAGGATGGTGTGGACCTTGCAGAGCATTAGCCCCTACTTTCGAAAGATTGGCTGACCAGTTTGAAGGTAAAGTAAAATTTGTTAAAGTAAATGTTGACGAAGCCAGTGAAGTATCTAATAGATTTAAAATCATGAGTATCCCGACAATGCTGATTTTCAAAAACGGGGAAGTGGTTGAAACACTCATCGGTTTACGACCTGCGAATGCAATTGCTGACTTGCTAAACAAATTGATTTAGTATATAATATGATAAGATTAAAAACTACAATTGCATAATGAAAATTATGCAATTTTCATAGTGAAAGAGGGGTTTTATTATGGCTGTTAAAAGATTTAAATCTTCGTTGAGTGGATATGACAAGAGTGAAGTTGACCGATATATTCAAAATGTATTTGAAGACTTCGAAAGTAAACTTGTTGAAAAGGATGAGGAAATCAATAGACTTTTCGGGCAGGTGAAGGAACTTTCAAAAAAATATGACGATATTAAGTTGAAAGAAGATCAGATTGCCATTGAAAAGGAAAAAATCACCAAAGCACTGGTTAGAGCAGATGAAACATATGCTCAGATTATCGAAGTAGCTAAAAAAGAAGCTAAGAACGAAGTGGATTCATTGGAAAACCAGGCAGAATCTCAGAGAGAAAAAATCGTTGACATTAAAAAAGAATTGATTGACCTTAAAAAGACTGCCAAAGCAATGATTGAGAAATATCAGAAAGCCATAGACAACATTGACAAGGAATTTGACATCACTATTGAAGAAGACTATGCTGAAGCGGCCACCGCTGATGATAAGGAATCATCAGCTGACTCATACGAATATATAGAATATCAGATTAAAGATGATGTGGAAGATATTGATGAAGAAGGGGAATAAAGCATAAACTGAACAGATTGTTTTATGAGAACCGCACAAATCGGTTCTCAATGTATATATAAGGAGAAAAATCATGATTGAAATATTGGAGATTCTTGAAAACAATGCAAAAGCAAGTGTCGAAGAAATTGCAAAACTGACAGGAAAGAGCGTAAAAGAAGTTAAAGAGATTATCAGTGACTATGAGAATGACAAAACGATAGTAGGTTATTCATCGGTTATTAACTGGGAAAAAACAGATAATGATTTTGTGACAGCATTAATTGAAGTGAGAGTCACCCCCCAGAGAGACAGAGGTTTTGATAAAATTGCTGAGAGAATATATAAATATGATCAGGTCAAATCTTGTTCTCTGATGTCAGGCAGTTATGACTTATCAGTGATGGTGGAAGGCAAAAACATTAAGGAAGTAGCGCTTTTTGTTTCTGAAAAACTGTCAACGATTGATGGAGTGCTAAGTACAGCCACTCATTTTGTGCTTAAGAAATATAAAGATAAAAGCATGATGTTCAATGTGGAAGAAAAAGATGACAGAGAGGCAATTGTGTTATGAGTGACATGCAGAACCTAATTAAAAAAAGTGTTTTTGATATGCCACCATCCGGTATCAGAAAGTATTTTGATCTGATCAATGAAATGGAGGATGTCATTTCACTCGGTATCGGTGAACCTGATTTTGTGACTCCCTGGCAGATAAGAGAAGCAGGAGTTTACTCGCTTGAACAAGGTCATACCCACTATTCAGCCAATGCAGGGATCAAGGAACTGAGAATGGAAATCGCCGAATATGTATACAAGAATTATGGATTGACATATCATCCGGATAACGAAATTCTGGTGACTGTAGGTGCCAGTGAGGGAATTGACTTGCCGCTTCGTGCGATTCTGGAAAAAGATGATGAAGTGATTGTACCTGAACCTAGTTTTGTTGCATATAAAGGATGTATCAGTGCTTGCGGCGGAAAACCGGTTGTGCTGACATTAAAAGAACAGGACAGTTTTAAAATTGTTCCGTCTGATCTTGAAAGACTGATCACTGACAGAACAAAAGCAGTCATTATCCCGTTTCCGAATAATCCGACTGGATCAGTCATGACAAAAAATGAGCTTGCTGGAATTGTTGAGGTTTTAAAAGACAGGAACCTGCTGATTTTATCAGATGAGGTCTATTCACGACTGACCTATGGAGAGAAACATACTTCAATTGCCAGTTTTCCTGAAATAAAAGATAAAGTGATTTATATCAACGGATTCTCAAAAAGCCATGCCATGACCGGCTGGCGACTTGGTTTTCTTTGCTGCCACAAAAATCTGCTCAAACACATGATTAAAATTCATCAATATGCATTGATGTGTTCGCCGACCATGGCTCAGTATGCCGGTATTGAAGCATTGAAAAACGGAGAAGAGCAAGTGGAGAAGATGGTCAGTGAATATAACAGAAGAAGAAAATTCATGGTAGCCGGTTTCAGGGAAATGGGATTGACCTGTTATGAACCTGAAGGAGCATTTTATGTCTTCCCCAATATTACTTCTACCGGATTGACAAGCGATGAGTTCTGCGAGAGAGTTCTAAGAGAACATAAAGTACTGGTAGTACCAGGTACAGCTTTTGGTGAAAGCGGAGAAGGATTTGTCAGAGCAACCTATGCCAGTTCCCTTGAAAACATAAAGGAAGCATTAAATAGAATCAATCAATTTGTAAAAGGACTGAAAAAATAAATGTTAGATATTGGACTGTTAAAGTCACAAATGGTAGTCATAGATAAGAAAATAAAAGATCTTGGAAAATCCATCAACTGTGAGAAAATAAAGAATGAAATCAGTGAGCTGGAAGCCAAGACAACCCATGCAGATTTCTGGAATGATACAAAGAATTCACAGACTGTGCTTCAGAGCATTAAAAGTTTGAAAGAACAGGTCAGAAAATACGAAAAACTGACTGGATTGCTTGATGATTTTTATGTTTATCTCGATATGTATGAAGAGAATCCTGAAGATGACACAGAAAAAGAAATCAGTAAAACATTCAGCAATCTTCAGAGTGACTACAATGATATGCATCTTTTAACGTTGCTTAGCGGAGAGCATGATCAGGGTAATGCTATTATTACCTTGCATGCCGGAGCAGGAGGAACAGAAGCACAGGACTGGGTAGAAATGCTGCTTAGAATGTATAGCCGCTGGGCTGAAAACAAAGGCTTCAAGTATATTGTCACTGATATTCTTCCAGGTGATGAAGCAGGAATCAAGAGCGTCACAGCCAATATCATAGGAGATTATGCATTCGGTTATTTACAGTCGGAAATCGGAGTGCACAGACTTGTCAGAATTTCTCCTTTTGATTCATCAGGAAGAAGACACACATCGTTTGCTTCAGTGGAAGTTATTCCGGAAATAAGCGATGCCATAGATGTTGAGATCAAAGCAGATGATCTGCGGATAGACACTTACCGTTCTTCAGGGGCAGGAGGACAGCATGTCAATAAAACAGATTCAGCCATCAGAATCACCCATATCCCCACAGGGATTGTGTGCGCATGTCAGTCAGAAAGAAGTCAGCACCAAAACAAGGAATATGCTATGAAACTGCTTATTTCAAAACTGTTCGAACTTAAAGAACGTGAACATAAGGAAAAAATTGAGGATTTAAAGGGGATTCAGAAAGAAATCGGATGGGGGAGCCAGATCAGATCCTATGTCATGTGCCCCTATACCATGGTCAAGGATCACCGTACAAATTTTGAAATGGGTGATGTGAACAGAGTACTTGATGGTGACATTGATCAGTTCATCAATGAATTTTTATTAACTAAGGGTAAATAAATGCCATACCGTAAATTTTCAGATTATCTGATTGAAAAATATCATGAGAAAGTCTATAAAATTTCTTTGAATATTAAGTGTTCCTGTCCAAACCGTGACGGAACCAAAGACAACAAAGGCTGCATTTTCTGTGGTGAGACAGGAGCTGGATTTGAGACATTGGGTAATTCTGTTCCCATCAAAGAGCAGCTTTCTAAAAACATTGACTATATCGGCAAGAAATATAACGCTGAAAAGTTCATTGCCTATTTCCAGAGTTATTCAAGCACATATCTGCCGCTGGACACTTTTCAATACAATATTAACCAGGCCATAGACGATAGAATCCTGGCAGTGTATATTTCAACTCGTCCTGACTGCCTGACGGATGAACAATGTCTATTCCTGAAAAACATTAAAGAAAAACATCATATTGACATTGTCATAGAGCTTGGCTTACAGAGTACGCATAATCAGACACTTCTTTACTTGAACCGTCATCATACCTATGAGGATTTCACTGATTGTGTGGCAATGATTAAAAAGCATGGGCTGGAGGTATGTGTTCATATGATCAATGATTTGCCTGAGGAAAGCCTTGAACATGTCATAGAAAATGCAAAGAGATTAAGCAAACTAAAAGTGGATCAGGTCAAATGCCATTCACTTTATGTACTTAAGAACACAGTCCTTGGAAACCGATATGAAAAAGGTGAAATCAGACTTCTGACTCTAGACGATTTCATTGAGAGAACGATTTCATTTTTAGAATACCTGGATAAAACCATTGTCATTCAGCGGTTGATTGGACGTGCACCGAAAGAAGAGACTCTTTTCTGTAACTATGGAAGAAACTGGCGGTATATTGTTGATAAAATTGAAGCTGACATGTTGAAAAATAACCGTTTGCAGGGGTCAAAATCGCAGGTATTTTAAAAGATAGGCTCCGAAAAGTGAAAGCACAATATCTTTGATAAAATAAGGAATAAATGAGAAAAGCAGCACCATGAATCCTTTGTCACTATGTAAATGAAGCGTCATAATAAGATACATATAAGGGGTACCTACTAGATAAATGACAATGATACCGAGAACAGATGACAGGTATTTATTCATTTTTTTTGTTTTATATAAGAAGCCGGTCAGCATACCCCCCGGTATGAAAGCGAGTATGAATCCGAAAGAGGGAATCAATACATAAGCAAAACCACCACCTTTTGCAAAGACCGGAAGACCGAATAATCCTAATAACATATATAGTAAAAGAGCAATAAGACTTTTTTTCGGACCAAGCAGAAGGCCTGCTAAAACAGCAAAAAAAGCCTGGAATGTGACTTCGATAAACACAAAAGGAATACGAAGGTAGGCACCTGCAACCATGAGAGCAATGAACAGTGATATTAAGGTAAGATCTTTTGTTTTCATCAGTCAAAGATACCACCAGAAACAACTATTGTCAACCGGATGATTGCATAAGGTTAACAATATTGCTCAAATAACAACTATGTAATATAATAGATATCTAATGCATGTCGGAGGTAGATAATTTGGCTGAAAGAATAATGCAGTTTGATAATTTGGACCATATAATGAATCTCTTTGGGAATAATGATGAAAATATTAAAATCATTGAAGGAATCGTTGATGTCACAGTCATTCAAAGAGGAACTGAT
>JAFGUQ010000008.1 GCA_016938455.1 Clostridia bacterium | reverse complement strand
TTTATATTAATCGTCATAAACATCAGGAGGATACAAGTATGAAAAAGTCATTTATCATGACTATAGTGTTAATAAGTCTTTTACTGTTAAATGTTGAAGGAGCAGTTAAGGCGCTTGAGGTGAATGCTGCAATAGTTCTTATGTTTCACCCGGAAATGAGAGACTATCTGCCTGAATACACTAGATTTTCTATAAATTCCTATGAATTTCAGGGTGTGGAGACCGAAAGGATAAAACAGAGACTTGAAAGAATAGATACTAAAAAAGAAGAAATCGAAAAAAGAAATAAATTAAATGAAAAGATACTTTCTGATATAAACAAAAAGAAAGAACAGCTTACTCAACTGGTTGCAGACAAAAACAGAGAACTTTTTGATCTGAATGCAAGATATAGAAAAGAAATGAAAAATCTTGGTATAAATGAAGTTGCAGCTAAAGAAAGTGAAAGAGAGACTGAATATAATAAGACAATAGAAAAATATGAAAGCAGGATAAATGCTCTTGATAAGGAGATAACTGATCTGACTTCAAAACTCAATGATACTGATTCTGAATTGAGAGCTCGGGAGGCAGCTGAAAAACTTAATAGTGGAGAAGTATTTCTTCCTGCAAAGGAATCCCGTGAAAAAGCACAGAGAATTGTTGACACGATAAGTCAGACAATTGCAGCAATAGCACAAAGCAAAAAAGCTGATATAGTACTCAACAGATCGCATTATACGCCTTTATCATCCCTTAAAGATACGCTTACATTTGAAAAAGTATTTTCAGACCAATATGATATAACAGCTGAAGAGATATCAGAGCTTCCGCTTTCTGCAGTTGACACTGAAGTTGAGGATTCTACCATAAAACCTCTGCATAATCTTCTGGACAGCAATGATGAGATAGATATTGTCAGATTTTATGGTATGAGATACGATCAGCTTCAGGAACTTGCAAGACCTTTTTATGTTCCTGTTCTTGGTAAAAACATTCTTTATGGTCCAAATTTTTCTGTTGGAGAAGATATAACTAAAGAAGTAATCAAATCGCTTTTTGAAAAATATAAAGTAAGGGATTTTGAAAAAGATGTCTCTTTAAGATTACTAGATAAAATTCTCAAAAACTAAAAAGGGGTGATCATTATGTTTAAAAAATTCTTATGTGTTCTGGCGGTGATCTTTGTGATCAGTCAAACTGCATCTGCAATTGCAGATCAGCTTGATAATGTTGAGACTGCCTATGTGTTTATCAATTCTGTGATTTACAATCAGTCAGGTGGTCAGGAACTGGATTTCAGAGATAAATTCGAGTTGCGTGATGAATACCCGAATAAAGTTATAAGTGCTGTCAATACAGGTAATCCTTCAGGAGCACTTGGATCAAACTATTCTACTTATGCAAGCATTCAGAATGGCGGTGAATTAAAAATACAGCTTCCTGTTTTTCCGCATGATGCACAAAGTATAAAAGTGTATTATATGTTCAGAGAATGGGTTGAAGACCCTGGTTTCTGGCCTTGGCAGTGGGATGATGGATACTGGTCATATAAGACAAAGACTGAGACTATAACTCCTGATAAGACAGGTTCAACTTCTCATTCTATAAAACTTACTTCTGATCAGACAGTATCAATGGAGACAATAGGACGAGAGATAACTTTTAAAAATTCAGGTTATCACGCCGACTACTCCTGGTGGGATGTATTTCACTGGTTTGGTGATAAAGATCCTGTCCCTATGTATCTTCAGGTAGTAAAAGTGCATAATCTTAAAGTTCCTTTAGTATTTCCAAAGATTGCTGTTGATGGTAACAGAAATCTTTATAATGTTTTAAAAAAATTTGGTCCTCATACAAAGAAGGGAAGTTATTTTAAAAGAGATTATTCGCTGGAAGTATATAAAAACAGAAGTCAGAAATTATTTGAAGTGTTGATAGGTGAAGAATTATACAAAGCTACTGGTGATGCTTCTTATGAACTTGTAGGAGAATCCCTGAGACCAAATATATCTTTATCTGTAAATCCTCAGGGAAGCAGGATATATCTTCATTCAGATCTTCCGAACTCTACTCTGTATAAATACAATATTGAATCTGGAAAACTTGAAAGCGAAGAACTTGGGTTTAAGCCTGTTCACATGAAAGTCTCAACAAAGAATCGTGGTGATGAATGGATACATTATTCCATTGCTCAGGGACTTTCCATTGCTGAGACATGGGGTCCTGAAAATGATTCGTCAGATTGTGAAAGGTTTGAATTATGGAAAAACAAAGTGTATAAGACTAGCTCTATGTATGATATTAACAATGGTCAGGCTGAAGAGGGTGGTTATGTAAATATGGCGACCAAAGATGTCTACGGTGATGTACTGACTTTTTATACTCCAGGTGAAGGTTTTGCTTATTCAAATACAGGAGCAAATACTTCGGCTCATTTCGCGCTTGGAAACACTCAATATTCATATACAGCTATGGGTAGAAGAGCAAAGATTGGTGTGAGTATGGGTGTTGATGTGAATAAAGGTGAAAAACTTATAATATATGAAAGATCAAACTTTAAGACAGATGAATATGAATTTGATGCAAAGCAGAAGGAGCACAGATTTACAACAAAAGAAGGTGAAGATTACAGAATAACAATAGATGGCAAAGTTGTAAGTATAACCGATGTTGGCGGAACTCCGATGAAGCAGATAACCAAAAAGAAAAAGAAATGGATTATCTGGCCAATATGGTATAAATGGGAATATTATACAGAATGGGTCGAAGATCCTGTTCTTAATAATCCTGAAAACTTCGGATTGACAGCATTTTATAATATTGCAACTTTAAAACTTACAAAAGTACCTTATGAATCAATTCAGTATTTTGCAGCGGACGGTTATGGTAACAAATACACTGTGCGTAGATCATTCGGTCCTTATGTGAACTGGAAGACAACAGGTTCGGTTGTGAGAAACGGTCAGGCTGTAAGATATTACAAAAGACAGACTTTCTTTACTCTGTTCAAGCTTGATATAAATAATAATGAGACAGAACTTTTCACTTCTCCTAATATTGGATGGAGTTATTATTACAGGACAGAATCTCCATGGCCTCCAGGATCATGTGGATGTAAAGGAGTAATGCTTTCTGATTATATTCCAATATATGAAGCAGTAGCTGAGGCTGATCTTGCGACAAATAACTACGCTATGCCTCCAAAGACTGTAGGTGTACCTATTGTTGATATAAAAGTAACTCCTTCAGATGCTCCAGATCTTCAGATGATAGGAGTACATGGTGAGCTTTTTATGGATGTTAGTGAAAATGTGCTTGTATCTGCGACAGTTGCTCCATCAAATGATGTCAAGTTTGAAAATCATGATGGAATTGAATGGGGTCATAAATTCCTTGAAAGGATAACTACTCCCGAAGGTAAAAGAGGAGCTCCTTCAGGATTTATAAATACTCATAATCCATATCTTTTTGTACCGAATGAGTATTTTTACAGATTTAATCTTGTTGAAGAAGTGAATCGTGATATTGACGGTGATATGAATACTCCAGACGGTGCAGTCACACCTGATTATGTATTTGACTGGGCTGTCACAGGTGGGGGATTCCCAAGCAGTGTTGTTCTGGGAAGACATAAGACATCTGTGTCAAATGGTGATACAACTGATCAGAGACTTGATTCAAGATATTATGTATGGGCAATCAGAAGACTTGGTATATATAATGAAAATAAGCCGGAAGGTGAAAATCTTGTCAATGCTGAGACTCCATGGACTGTTGTAAATCATGGTGCAAGAGATTATACAGATATACAGGCTTGCAGACAGATACTTACAGATACAGGTATGGGTTTTGTACCTGATGAATCATTTCTTTCAAGGACTGCTACAGTTGAAGGATTCAGATTCCAGCCTGGTGGATACAGATTTGATGATGGTGGTATTTATGAGATAATGCTTGCATCAGGTTATAGATATATTGACTGGGAAGCAATGAGAGAACAGTCAGATTCAGGAGATCTCAGATTCTGGTGGGATGAACCTGATTATATTAAAGTTGCTGAACCTATGAAACCTGATATTGAGACAATAATCGTAAGAGCGTTTGAACCTGAAGACAGACAGAATATGCTCGAAGTGGTAATTGACGGGGATACAAACACTGCTCCTGATTATATCAATACAAAGATGATGTCCAACTGGCAGAGTTTTGATGATGATGGTGATGGTATTCCAGATCATGCTGTTGTTGAGATGAATGAGGATTTTGATCATAAATGGACTGTAAAGATAGTACAGAAAGATAGAGATGGTAATGTGACAAGTGATAATCAGGAAATACTTTTTGTACCTAACAGAGAACAGCAGCAGGAAGTTCAGGATCAGATAGAGCCTGATGAGGAAAATAAAGAACAGAATCTTGAAATAGCTGACAAATACAGTGGTGTCGCTTTTGAAAGCTCAAACGGAATCAGAATGCATTATGAGTGGAAGATAAAGACAATGTTTGAAGAACAGGAATTTATGCATAACTATTATGTTGGAGCTGATTCAACAGGAGTTATAAGGACTGGAGAATTTGATATTGATGTTCCTTATATAAAAAATAATTATCAGCCATGGGAATCAAGAATACAGGAAAAAGGTTTTGAGGATACTATTCTTGGTCAGGATGGACAGAGAAGATCAGCTATGCTGAATACTAATTTTAATACACCGATAGTCCCACTCCATTATAGAGTGACATTTACTATGTGGTATACAAGGATTGATTATTTTAACGAAAACGGAGAATTTGCATATCCTCTTACTGATGAAACAGGAAGAGTTATCGGATATGACTGTAATGAGACTATTGAAAAGACAGAGTTTTATGTTGATGTGTATGTTAAAGATAATACTCTGCCAAAAGTTACTTTGAGAGAACCTGAGATGTCAGGTGGTACAACTGGCGATCCTTTCCCAAGAGAGATTATCGCTTATGTATCTGACAACAATCCTTTTGATGGTATTACAGAGCTTGAATACAATCAGGTAATATCAAATCTTGACAAGGACGGATATATACCTTTAGGGACAAAAGCTCATATTGTATATCCTAAGAGACTTGATATTAACAGAAGACCTGCGGATGTATTCAATTTTGAGGAAAACTGGCAGACAGATGAAGAAAAACCTGAAAATCCAGAAGGCTGGAAATGGGAAAGACCTTCTATTGAAGATGATGATACTTATGCTTATCTGACAGTTACAAATGTACTTACAGCTTATGATGCTCCAGGTATTCAGAGATGTTCTTATGAAGTCAGACTTATACCTGATAATGAAAAACTTAAGATGATAATGCCTTATGATGCTGTCTCAAATGATAATTACGGTCATTTCAAGTATATGGTTGTTGCTGAGGATGGTATGGGAAATTATTACAATACTTTCAGAAATAATATTCCTGTCAATATAGCAGGTTCTGCATCCTCGACTTCATTTACTTACCCTGGAGATTCAAATGCTGAAAAACAGATGAAAAATGTTATTCATTTTAACGATGATGTAACATTTATTGGTGACAATTCAACTGGTGTACCAAAAAATATTGGAGAACCAGGTATGATACAGAATAATGAATCTTATATTCAGCGAATGGAACTTAATACAATACATCCTGATATGTATAGTGCGGGTTCATTCTATGCTGATGATGAAGGTGAGGATTTTGTGTTCAAACAGGCAGAAGGTGCACCTGAAGATGGTTATTATGGTATGCAGGAAGGTGAGATTGGAATAGTTGACAATGATCCTCCTGAAGTTTATGTCAGGATAACTAACCCAAAAAGAAATATAACTATAGGTTATTATGTATTTGATAAAAACAACTCTGATGGTGATGATGGTGATTTAGTACCTGAGTCTTATCCATTCAGAGATAATACAAGATATGATGAAAGCATACCGGGACTTCTTGCACTTTCAGATGAAGAGGACAGAGGTAAATATCTGATAGCAGTTGGTGGTGGAGATCATGATATATATCTTGATCCTGAGATCAAGGAACTTGTTGAAGGATATCCTATTGAAGCTAATGATATGGAAGAAGCGTCATTCCCATGGTATGGAAGAGGTTATGTTGCCGGTGGAGGTTTTGAAGGCGGTGCAAAAGATGAACCTTCATTTAAGGAAATGACTTATGATTTCAGAGAATCCAATGCTATTGATATACTTCAGGGTGAAGAAGATATGAGGATTAAAATCGAACTTGCTGCTGTTGATAATGTCAATAACAGTTTCAAGACAGGTGGTGAATCTTCTCTTAACATGTCTCTTGGTGGAGTATTTGAAAACAATATGATTGGATATAAGAGCCCTGATGTCAATTCAGCTGTATGGATAACTGATGATTTTACTCCTAACCTTGACTGGGATTCAGTTAATTCTACAGAAAACGATAAAGTGATAGATTACTTTATATTCAGAGAATCAACCAGAGAAGATGAGAACAATCCTGACATATTTGAATATATGTATGTCAGAGTAAGGGATAATGCAGGTGTTGTCTCAAGTGAATTTGAAAATGAATGTAATGAAGTGATTTTCAGAATTCCGCTTAAGATAATAAATGTACAGCTTCTTGAAATGAAGATACATGAATTAAGAAGAGAAGATAAGTTAGGCGAATAGATTTTAAAAATCTAAGTGTTTTTTAAAAACCCCTTAAAAGGGGTTTTTTTTTTTATCCAAAAAT
>JAFGUQ010000007.1 GCA_016938455.1 Clostridia bacterium | reverse complement strand
TTCATAAAAAAAATGTCCGATGGAGTAAAAATTCTGAATACTATCACCAGGAAATGCCGCGTAGAAAAAATCAGTAAATACATTTTTTCTATTGTCTTGACACAGGGATTGAACAGACAGATAAGAAGGATGTGTGAAGCTCTTGACTATGAAGTAGTTAAGCTGGTCAGAACAAGAATCATGAATATAAGCCTGAGGGGTATTGAACAAGGATCATGGCGTTTATTAAACAACGCTGAAATGGAGAAAATAAATAAACTGGTTGAAACATCCAGTAAAACAGAGGAAGCATCAGTCATTGAAGAATAAGACCATACTTTATAAAATCATATAGCTCATTCAAGTTTAAGCAACAATAATAAAGGTATATTTAATTAAAGAATCAGTGCAGTATAAGGACAATGAGACATTGTTCATATGATTCTAACTGAAAACAGGTGGTGATAATTTGCTTCTATTGTTAGCAGAAGATGATTCTAAAATTGCGGAGTTATTGATACAATTACTGAAAAAAGACGGATATCAGGTAGATTACGCACCTGATGGTGAAGAGGCATTGCTATATTGTTCTTTAAATAATTATGATGTGGTTATACTAGACTGGATGATGCCTGAAGTCAGCGGGATTGAAGTATGTCAGAACTTGAGGGAAAAAGGATACCCAGGAGGAATTCTGATGCTGACAGCCAAAGATACAATTGAAGACAAAATAATTGGACTTGAAGCAGGTGCTGATGATTATATTGTCAAACCGTTTGAATATAGAGAACTGCATGCGAGAATCAAAGCACTGAAAAGAAGAAGTGAGAGAACACTACAGACTAATGTCCTTCAGGCAGGTCCTTTTTCATTGGAAAGAGAATCAAATTCGGTGTATAAAGAAGGTGTCCCTCTCAATCTGTCAAAAAGAGAGTATCAGCTGTTCAGTCTATTGTTGGAAAACAGCGGTAAAACTGTTCCGAGAGAAATTATCATAGACAGAGTCTGGGGGCTTGACAGTGAAGCGAGCCAGAATAATCTGGATGCATTCATCAGGTTGTTAAGAAAAAAAATAGAGAAAAAAGGCGAGAAAAAGGTTATTATCAGTGTTAGAGGAATCGGATATAAAGTAGAGGTTTAATATGTTCCGTCAATTACAACTTAAAATGACTGCTTATTATACAATGATTTTAATTGCTATTTTACTGGCAACAAATCTGTCTATTTATTTTCTTATGGTAACATATAACAATTATCAGCTGACAAAAGAAACAGAAGCAATGATCAATGGAATTTCTGATTCAGAGTGGACTCAGGAGAATCCAGCTGTTCATGATGAACAGGAAGAAGATGGAGATGAAGAATATGATGAAAAGAACAATGAAGTTAGATTACCTTATGTAAATGAAATCCTTATTCCAGGTCAATTGAACAACTTTTCTTTTTATTTTATCTATACAAAAGAAGACATGCTTATAAAATGGAAGGTTTCGGATCAGCATCTATATGAACCGATTTTGGATGAGTTAAAGAATAATAACATTGGAACAACTCCTTTAGTTATTTCATTTAATGACTCGGGATTACAATACTACCTTACTATGAAACTGCCAGTTGTCATCAATGACATGACATTTGGTTACTATTATGTCGGAAGAGATGTGACGATAGCTTATGAAACACTGAAGAACTTAAAACAGATATTAATATTCAGTGTCATGGCAGGTATATTGCTTTCGCTTCTTCTGGGATATCTGATTGCCGGTAGAACAATCAAGCCGATAAAACAAGCCTATGAGGTAAAACAAAGATTTCTTGCTGATGCTTCCCATGAGCTTAGAACTCCGATTAGCATAGTCTTATTATCAGCAGAACTATTACTTAAAGACGATTATACTTCAGATGCTTTGCAAAAACAGACGATAAAAGGTATTAAAGAGGAAGCAAGGAAAATGGCGGGACTTGTTGAAAATCTGCTGATGCTGGCAAGAACTGACAGCAAACATCTGATTATTAGTAAAACATATTTTAATATTTCCGGTTTGCTGCAAAAAGAATTAACTTCATTCAAATATCTTTCTGAAGAAAAGAACATCCGTATTATCCATGAAATTGAAGATAATATGGAATACTATGGAGATGAAAAGATGATTGAGTCAGTTATTTCTATATTACTTGATAATGCAATCAAATATACATCGGAAGATGGGCAGGTCACGTTAAAAGCCTCAAAAAGGAAAAATGATATAAAAGTGACAATTGAAGATACAGGAAGCGGGATTGCACCGGATGAACTTCAAAAGATTTTTGACAGATTCTATAGGCATGATGTGTCAAGATCAAAAAAAACAGGTGGTCATGGTTTAGGATTATCAATAGCTAAGGAGATTGTTGAAAAGCATAATGGAACTATTGAAGTGTCAAGCCGATTGGGGGAAGGAAGCCTGTTTACTGTTCGACTTAAATAGCCGGATAATCTACTCTATATTTTTTCAGTTTATTTTCAGATTTGGCCGATATGATAAGTATATACTTATTTTGGAGGTATATTAATGAAACACAAAAAAGCGATTTCAATATTTATAGGATTAGTGATTATCGGAGTCATATCTTTTACCATTGGTTCAGCGGTCAACTCACATCCAGTTGATGCAGTGACAAGCAGCACAGTTACCGCTACCCCGACACCAACACTGACACCGACACCAATACCATCAATAACACCAGTACCATCAACTACTCCAGTACCATCGACAGCACCTACACCGACACCAGTACCATCAACTACTCCGGTACCATCGACAGCACCGGTGCTGACAGAACAGATGAAAGAGGTAGTATATCCTGAAAATTTAACACTTATATTGCCTGTTAAAGTATTTTCAATAGAAGATCTTTCTCAATATAATGGGCTTGATAGCCAGTCAATGTATATTGCACTGCATGGAGTGGTTTATGATGTCAGTCATCTGAGTTCCTGGGTAAACGGCGATTATTCAGTTCTTGGTTCAGGGAAAGATATTACTATTGCTTTTGATGAACTGCATTATAATCCTAACATTTTAGACCATGCAGTCATTGTTGGAACCGTTGAAGGATTCGAGATTTCAGCAAACAATCTCACCAGGTTATTATCCAATATTGTTAAATTGGAACAAAACAATGATGATGAAAATGAAAATACAATTGTTGAAACTGCTCCAGCAGACAGCGTATCCGGCGCATCGGTTACTGTAAGTTCTGATGATGACGATGATGACGATGATGACGATGAACATCATGACAAGGATGTATATAAAGAAGATCATGATGATTAATTCTAAAGAGTAATTGAATAATAGGATGAAATCCCCTTTTTGATGTTATATCTGACTGATGAAAGGGGAATTTTTATGTAATAGTAATACTCTTAACCT
The DNA here is from genome assembly GCA_016938455.1 of Clostridia bacterium. Lineage (GTDB taxonomy): Bacteria > Bacillota > Clostridia > DUPQ01 > DUPQ01 > JAFGUQ01. The sequence continues at coordinate 5,003 of JAFGUQ010000007.1, read as the reverse complement.
ATAGAGTAATAGTTTCAGTCAACAATTGACAGCTACTAAAATAATACGCAAATGAGATGTTTTCTTTCTTAGTAATACCCCTTGTTAAAAAATGTTGTTATTCATATTTGACAAAGAGAACAATTACTTGCAAAGTCAGCACATTAAGAATATGATAAGAACTTATAAAACTTAAGGAGAACTATGATGAATTTACCATCTTTTAATATCGGAAATATCGAATTACGAATCCCAATTATTCAAGGAGGAATGGGAGTTGGGGTTTCGCTGGGAAGGCTTGCTGCCGCAGTGGCAAATGAAGGCGGTGTCGGCATTATATCCGGAGCACAGATCGGATTCAGAGAACCTGATTTCAAAACCGATAATGACCATGCTAATCTAATGGGTTTGATAAAGGAGATAAAGATTGCCAGAGCACTTAGCCCAAAAGGAATCATTGGAGTAAATTTTCTGGTAGCAACCAATAATTATAAAGACATGGTACTTGCAGCTGTGAAAGAGAAAATTGACATTATCATTTCTGGAGCAGGTCTTCCGAAAACATTACCTGAGCTTGTCAAAGGTTCTGATACAAAGATCATACCTATCGTATCATCCGGAAAAGCAGCCGGATTAATCACCAAAATGTGGGAAAGAAAATATAACTATTTACCTGATGCCATTATTGTTGAAGGACCATTAGCCGGTGGACACCTGGGATTCTCGCTAGAACAGTTAAAATCAACAATGATTCCCAAACTCCAGGATATTGTCAAGGATGTCATTGAGTCTACCAGAGAATTTGCAGAAAAACATAAGAAGAAAATCCCTGTTATAGCAGCAGGAGGAATTTTTACAGGGAAAGATATTGCCAGATATATCAATGCCGGTGCAGACGGAGTTCAAATGGCAACAAGGTTTGTGGCTACTGAGGAGTGTGATGCTCATGAAAACTTTAAAAATGCATATATTCATACTGAGAAAAAAGACATACAACTGATTAAAAGTCCGGTAGGTATGCCGGGAAGAGCAATCAGAAATAAATTTGTTGAAAGCGTTGAAAAGGCAAATCAGAAAGTAAAGAAATGTTATCATTGCCTGACAGGCTGTAACCCTGCTACCACTCCTTATTGCATAACTGATGCACTTATTGCTTCGGTTGAAGGAGATGTCGATAATGGTCTGGTTTTTGTCGGAAGTAATGCCTGTAGAATCCATAAAATAGTAAAAGTCAAAGATTTGATGAACGAACTGATCATGGATGCAGAAAGATTCATCAGTAAAATAAAAAAATAGCTATCCTCAGTTTCTCTATGTTAGAATAATGAGGGTGTTGCAGATTCTTTTCATGATCTCAGGACAATCAGTTATTTCACTGTCAAAAAGAAAAAAGGAGTTAATATTGTCAATGAAAAAAACACTTGCCTTCTCCATACCTGTTTTAAGAACGATTCTGTTTATTACAGCTGGACTGTTGTTAACAGTAATCACAAAGAAAACACTTCTTGAAATGACAAGGTGGTGGACGATTCTTTGCTCGGTTGTCAATGTTATTACCATCATCATACTTGCAGTGGTATTAAAATATGAAGGTTCATCATACAGGGAGCTTCTCAATTATAAGAAAGGACAGATAAAATTTAAAAACACAGTTATCATTGTCTTTAGTATGCTGCTTGTGGGAATAGGAGGTATGTATGCATTCGGTTATCTTATATATGGATATATGCCGACACTGCTTATTCAACCTGTTCCTGTCTGGCTGGGAATTATCAATGTCATTGTTTTTCCGGTGACAATCATTTTTGCTGAAATGCCTATCTATTTTGCTTATTCAATTAATCGAATTGAGAAGTTTTCAGGCAGCAGAGTGTTAGCTTTTTCCTACTGCATGTTCTTTTATGCTTTGCAGCACAGCTTTATCCCGTTATTGTTCGACTGGAAATATATTGTTTTTAAATTTCTGTCTTTTTTACCTTTAATGGTTGTATTAAGCATCATATATAATAAGAAAAGGAATCTGGCACCTCTGATGATAGGGCATGGAATCATGGACTTAGCCACTTCTTCTCAGATATTAATCATGTCACTGTTTCCTGCTGTTTATATTATGATTCAACAGGCATCATAACTTTCTTTGACGTAAGTGAAACATAAGAATACTGGCAGATTACGGAAGTGAGTAAAAAGTCTAAAAAAAAGCCACTATTTTTTTAGTGGCTTACAATCATTTATCTTCTTGATGCTTTGGCTATTTCCAAAGACACTTTTTTACCATTGATTTTTTTACCGTCGAGTTTCTTCAACACTTTTCCGGAAGAATCTTTGTGAATATCAACAAATGTGAATTTATCCAGTACATCAATAGATCCGACATGTTCGCTTGGAATGTCGCATTCACCAATAATGGCTCCCAATATGTTTTTAGGTTTGATTTTATCCATATTCCCTATGGTTATGAAAACTCTTACCATGTCCTTATCAGTTTTGAAGTTTTTCTTTTTCTGACTGCCTGAGGATTTGCTTTTCGGAGCATTCGTAAAGCTGTTTTGAGGTTTACCCATGTAATTTATATCATTCTCATGAGTGATTTCCTCAAGTTCCAGACTTTTCTTAATCAATGATGCGCATATATCTTCAATGGTATACATGGTGTCAACCTGATTTAAAATATCTTTATAGTCTTCAAGATTCTCGTTCTGGATGGTTTCTGTGATTTCCTGTATGAAGGCTTCTGCTTTTGCGGTGTTCACTTGTTTCATAGTTGGTATTTTTATCTTCTCAATATTCTTTTTAGTATAATGCATGACATTGATAAGATTCTTCATGGCACCGGTTCCGACGATGGTGATGGCGTGTCCGTCATTACCTGCACGTCCGCTTCTGCCGACACGATGGACATAGTACTCTTCTTTGTCAGGAATATCATAATTGATAATTAAATCAACTTCTTTGATATCAAGCCCTCTTGCAGCTACATCAGTAGCTACAAGCACACTGATGATGGCATCATTGAATTTTCTCAGAACACTCATTCTCAGCATTTGAGTCAAATCTCCATGGATTTTCTCTGACGCAATCCCTCTTGCGTTCAGTGCATCATTGACATCGTCAACAGTGCTTTTCATATTACAGAAAACCATGCATCTGGTAGGATTATTGATATTCAGTAACCTGATCAAAGCCTCCACTTTATGACTTGACTTAGTTTCGCAGTATTCCTGTTTAATTGAATCAGCTGTTTTTACATCAGATTTTATTTCTACTATTTCTGGTGAGTTCTGATATTTCTTTGTGATATCCATGATTGCTTTTGGCATTGTTGCTGAGAAAAGCAAGGTCTGTCTGTCTTTTGGAATCGTTTCAAGTATCAGTTCAATATCTTCTCTGAAACCCATTTTAAGCATTTCATCAGCTTCGTCAAGAACAACTGTATGAATAGAACCTGTTTTTATAGTGTGCCTTTTAATGATATGATCAATTGTTCGTCCTGGAGTGCCGATAATGACCTGAGCACCTCTTTTTAATGTCATGATCTGCCTGTTGATCGGTTCACCGCCATAAACAGCAACACTTCTGACATCGTGCATATATTTTGCTATTTTTTTAAATTCACCAGCTACCTGAACGGCTAACTCCCTGGTAGGGCATAAGATGATAGCTTGAGGCTGATGATTATTAGGATCGATTTTCTGTAGAATAGGGATTGCGAATGCAGCAGTTTTTCCTGTACCTGTATGTGATCTTCCAATGATATCTTTTCCTTCAAGGCAAATAGGGATGGCTTGTTCCTGAATTGGCATGAACTCTTCGTAACCCATGTCCAATAAAGCTCTTTTTATCTCATCTGAGATATTTAAATTGTTAATTTCCATTAAATCCAACTTTCTAAAATATGTGTGCAGTAATATGCACAAGGGACTTATTATATCTTAGATAATTAGAAATAGCAAGATAATTTAAACCAGAACCTTTACATTGAGACATTATACAATGTAATCTTGTTTTTCCCAGTATTTTTTGAGACATACATAGCCTGATCAGCATATTCCAACAACTTTTCAGGGCTCATATTATTTTCCAGCTGTGCTATTCCAATACTGATTGACAATTGAAGCTGGTTGACATCTTCTACGTTAAGATCAAATCCATAAATACGTTTTCTGATTCTTTCACCAATCTGAGCAGCATCTGAAAGTGTAGTGTTTGGCAGAACAATAACGAATTCATCCCCACCGAATCTTGAACAGGTATCAGCTTTTCTAATATCCTTAAGTAACATCAAAGCAACGGATTTCAGAACTTTATCACCGACCGGGTGACCATAATGATCATTGATGCTTTTAAAATGGTCAACATCAATCATCATAAGAGACAATGGGTCGCCTGACTTCTTTGACTCACGAATATACTTTTTAAGTTTTGCCTGATGATAGTTTTTACTGTATAAACCGGTTAAGAAGTCTTTATTATTGGCAAGTGAATTCATGGAGAAAAGTTTTTCCACTGCAAAGCTGATCAGAAGCATCATAGCAAAAAAACTGTATATAATCAGGGTTTTAACACTATTAACCATACCTGCAATAAAATCATATGAATAATCAACTCCGACCAGACCATATGCTTCGCCAGTTTGTGGGGCTATAATCGGGGCAAACCCAGTGACGAAGTTCCCCCAGACCTCATCCAAAACTAAATCTGTTGAAATAATCACACCATCATTGAATGCAATCAATTCTTCTTCTGATATGCTATCTAAGGAACCAATTGGCGAAAAATACTCACTATCAGGGTTTTCACCATCAAGAATATAGGCAATTTCGCTGTCGCTTATTTTCTTTTCAGTAAATATATAGTTGACATGAGTCTCGTTTTTGAGTTCTTGAAAAAGTGCAAGCATCTCAAAATAATATGCTTTGTCAAATTCATCAGTTGAATAATCATTGACAGAAAAAAGTTCTATATATTTTGAGAGATCCTTTTCTAAAAATGTTGAAGTCGTTGCTGCTATATCCATAGCATTT
>JAFGUQ010000055.1 GCA_016938455.1 Clostridia bacterium | reverse complement strand
GAGGTGTGGCAATTAAGACAGCATCGAAGAGATGGCTGTCAATAAACTGATCGATATTGCTGAAAAAACGAACATTCACAGCAAGTTCCTTAGCAACATTTTCATTGACATCAAACACAGCGGTGACCACTGCATTTGAGACTTCATTTGCGGACAGGTATTGATAATGAGCCCGTCCCATGGTTCCAAAACCAATGATTCCTATTCTTACATTTTTCATTTTATTCTCCTAAGAAATGATATCTGTTCATTAAATGATCATAGCTTGTTTTTAAGGCATCGAAGGGTGAACCTTCACAGATATCCTGTTCCACAGCACACCATCTGACATCTGTTTCCCGGCAGGCTTTTAAAATTGCAGGCCAGTTGAGGTTTCCCTCCCCGACAGGCTTGAAAACCTGAGTGGAAACATTGATACCCATATCCTTGAAATGGATATATTTCATTCTATTATTCACTTTGTATATCCATTCCACAGGATTAGCACCTCCTGCCTGTACCCAATAGGTATCAATCTCAAAATCAAAATATCTTTTGTCAGATTCTTCAAGAAGGATATCCATGATTAACCTTCCGTTATATTTCATGAATTCAAAATGATGATTGTGATATATAAGTGTTAATCCGCTTTCTTTCAACTGTTGACCAACTTCCGAAAACTGTCTTGCAAAACTGATGACTGACTGCTCATTTTCACGATAGGCCTCAGGCATCATGCCGATGCCGACAAATTCACAGTTCCATTGTTTATGCTCATCGATGACTGCAGGCAAATCCTTGAGCAAGCGGTCAGGGCTTGTATGAGTGGCACTTAAGACAAGTCCGGTTTCCTTCAGACATTTCGCAACAAAAGCCGGATTGCTAAACCCTGCACCTGAATGCTGAAAACTCTGATAACCGATTTCTTTGATTTTATATAGCGTATTTTTAAAATCCTCTTCAGTTTTTGTATACTCTCTCAATGTATATAATTGAGCTGATAAATTCAAGTCTTTCATATGATTCCCTCCAATAGTGATAAAAACATTGTACTGATAAAAATCATATATATCTACACTTTTTTCGTTTTTTTATATATAATTTAGTCATACAGAATGAATAGGAGCTAACAATGAAAAAAACACTGACTGTCATTTCAGTATTTCTGATTTTCTCTTTTATGCTTACAGCATGCGGCAAAAAAGATGAAACAGGGAAACCAGTTTTGAATACACAGTTTGAAGAAGCAAAAATGGCAGATGCAATTGATATCACTGCACTTTACTGGGCCCAGCCTGATCAGCAGGTGTTAAGTGATACAGCAGCATTCATTAAACAGGAATATGGGATAGATCTGAATATTTCAATAATCAGGGATTATGATCTGACAGGAGCGAAGACTGCGAAACTGATCAGAGAAACAGAAAATGGAGGATTGTTCTTCTTCAGTTTTACAAACCTTGACACCATTGAAGAGCTGGCAGCATCCGGAGATATACTTCCGATTAATAAAGCGCTTGAAAACAACAGCACATGGAAAGCACTTCCTGAAGGAATGAAGCAGATGTATAACATCGGTGACGGGAACATCTGGTCAGTGTCAAGAAGCTATTCACAGAATATACTTGGCAGAGCATTCAGGAAGGATTACCTGAATGAACTTGGCTTAACGATTCCGGATACTTTAAGTGATCTTTACGAAGTGTCTAAAAGCTTGTCGCAGATGAATGACCAGTCAATAGGTATGCTTTACTATAATGCACTTTCATTCAATGATATCTTCTATGCTAATGACACTCCAATAGCTCAGAGCCATACAGGAATGAATACCACCAGCATTGTCTATGATAAGAGCACAGAAACTTTTGAAGACAGTATGCTAAAACCAGATATGGAAAACTCTCTGCAGTATATTATTACATTGATTGATGAAAAGATAGCAGTTGCTGTCGGAAACGGCAGAAACCGGGGAGTGATTCCACTGAACATCATGAACTCCGATGACAGATATACCAATGGATATGGAGAGATTCCCGTTTCTTTCTTCGGTGACGGGAAATATGAGGTGACTTATGGCATTACCGGAACAAATCATGAATATATCAATCCGCTAAGCTATAACTACACAAACGGATATTATGTGCTTTCATCCAAGACGCCGGATGCTGACAGTGTCATCAATACATTCATCTCTTTGTTCTATGGTGATGAAAAAGCCTATATCGCCACTTCTTTCGGTGCCCCAGGGGACAATTACAGCTTTAACGGAGATACATTGCTCATCAACAGTCTGCAGTTCTTTAATTCAAACAGCTTTGCACTGGTAGCTGACAATCCTCTGATTAACTTCAATACTGTTGATATTTCTGCATCAGGAGAGATTTCGCTGCAATTAGAAAAATATAAAGAGGGAATCCTGGCAAAGGACCAATACATACAAAACGGGTTAAGCACATCAAAGATGTTTACATTAAGCAGTGAGCAGGCATATCCGCTAGTCTATCCAAGCCTTGATGACTTTGCCTTGAGCAACCCGGCACAATTGCTGCTGGATAATATCTTCACTAACATTTTCAGGAGTTTTACCACTCCATCAGAAGGAATCAAAGAATATCAGCAGAAAATGAAACAGCTTGGAGAACAGGAAATCATCGATTCACTGAATGAAAAAATCGGCATGAAAACAATCTATAAATATTAGGAGAAAAGAAATGATTACAAAAATATATAACGGGAAAGTCATAACACCTTATCGAATCATCGAAAATGGTTGTGTTCTGATCAAAGATGATGTCATAACCTATGTGGGTGCACATGATGAAAGCATGACAGCTGATAAAACCATTGACGCCGGTCATAGAACCATATCACCTGGTTTTATTGATATTCATGTTCATGGAGGCGGTGGATCAGACTTCATGGATGGGGAAAAAGAGGATTTCATTATCGCTTGTGAAACTCATGCAAAATATGGAACGACATCTATCGTCCCGACATGCACCTCCTCTCATATCAGCGACCTTGAAAAATCAGTGAAAGCATATGAGCAAGCCAAGAAAATGAACCATAAAGGAGCAAGAATGCTCGGACTCCATCTGGAAGGTCCCTATTTTGCTTATGAACAGCGAGGTGCACAGGATCCAAGGTATCTGCGTGATCCTGAAAAAAGTGAATATGAGCAGATCATGTCATGGAGTGATGATATCATCAGATGGTCATTAGCTCCCGAACTGAATAATGCAATGGAATTTGCCATGGCCATGAAAGAAAAAGGAATCATTCCTGCCATTGGTCATTCAGATGCCACCTATGATCAGGTTCTTCAAGCGTATGAGTGGGGTTATGAGCTGGTTACTCATCTGTATTCCGGTTGTTCTGTCATGAGAAGAATCAATGCATTCAGAGTAGCAGGTGTGGTTGAGAGCGCATTCCTCATCGATGGGATGTTTGTGGAAGTCATTGCAGACGGGTGTCATTTACCAGCCAGCCTTCTGAAACTGATTTATCAGAATAAGGGATGCTCAAAAATCGCATTAATTACTGACGGAACCAGAGCATCGGGTGACTCGTCCGTTAAAACCATAGTCGGAAGCAAGAAAGACGGTATCAAAGCCATTGTGGAAGACGGTGTCGCAAAACTGCCTGATCGCAGTGCTTTTGCAGGCAGTGTGGCTACTACTGACAGACTGGTGAGAACTGTGATTGACATTGCTGAGATACCTTTGACAAAAGCAGTGGAAATGATGAGTGCAACACCTGCTAAAATCATGAAAGTTTATGATAAAACCGGCAGCTTATCTCCTGGGAAACTGGCAGATATCATTCTGTTTGATGAAGACATCAATGTCAGCATGACTATGATTGAGGGAAATATCGTTTTTGAAAAATAAAGTTGACACGCTGATTATCAATGATAAGAGAATAAAAGCATCTTACCTGTTCAGTCATAGAAAAAGCCTGGTCATCAGGATCATATCTGATTGTGAGATTGAAATAAGGGCACCTCACCTGATAGCGAAGCATTCTGTTGATCGTTTTGTCAATCAGAAAAGTGATTGGATATTCAAAAAATGCAGTCACTTCAAATACAGGGAAGAAGGAATTCTGTTTTACCTTGGAGATCAATATCAGGTGGTCAGAAATGAGGCGAAATCCATATCAGTTGAAGGTGGATGTATCAGTATTCCATCAGATTTTGATGACGAAAAAATCAGTCAATGGTATAAAAGACAATCTGAAGATATCATCAATGATTTGTATAAGAATCTGATTTTTGAAAAAGTTCCGGCGAAAATCTCCATAAGAAAACAGAATAAACGGTGGGGAAGCTGTAATTCAAAAGGAAATATCAATATAAGCAGCAAGATTGCCATGTGTCCTGTGGAAGTTATCGAATATGTGCTATATCATGAGCTCTGTCATCTTGTCCATATGAATCATTCCAAAGATTTCTATTTGCTGCTTGGCAGGTACTGCAAGGATTACAGACAAAAAGAAAAATGGCTGAAAGAGCATCATCACCAGCTTACATGGTAAAGAAATCACTGGATTTCACCTGTCAATGATTCTTTATGGCTGATTTTTCAACTTACAGTAAACCGATTTATGATTCATTATCTTGCGATGATACTCAGACTTCATATATATATGAAATTAAAAAAAGAAACAGTTGAAATGTGAAATGAAGCACCATATAATTAGTCTATTAAAGACGAGGTGAATCATTATCAATAACAGAAACAACACGACCTCATATAAACTGCTGACAGTTTTCGCTTTTCTCTGTATGGCGATTTTCGGTTTTCTGACCAGTACCAAAGGAATTACCTTACCCATTATCAAAGAGCAGTTCAATATTAATTATACAAACTCCGGGCTGATTCTGTTTTTCTCATCAATCGGTTATTTATCAGCAACATTCATCACCGGATTTTTAATCAGCAAGTACGGATTCAAGAAAGTGCTGATCGGTGCTTTTTCAGTCAGTATATTAGCAGCAGTAGTCTTTTTTGTTTCAAAATCATATGTTTTTGTTGTCCTGGGATATTATCTTCTCGGATTCAGCTTCGGTCTGTTTGAAGTATCGGTCAATTCGCTTGCCGTCAAGATTTTCATAAGGAATATTGTTGTCTTAATGAACCTGACTCATCTTTTCTATGGCGTAGGTGCTGCCATTGGGCCGAGTTACTCCAGCTTCATCATCAAGTCAGGATTCAACTGGAGTTATATCTATCTCTTTTTTATTATTGTGCTGGTGTTATCCATCGCTGCTATTTTACCCGTGACATTTCCTGAACCTGATGCAACAGGCGGAGGGAGTATTCTTGTTAATTTCAAAGCTCTGCTTCACAACCGGAAAATATGGATGTTCGTATTGTTATTAGGGTTTATCATGTCAATAGAAATGGGACTTAGCAGCTGGCTTGTCAACTATCTGTCAGTCATAAAACTCATTACAATTGAAAAAGGTTCAGTCTATCTGACATTATTCTTTGCTTTTTTAACACTGGGAAGACTGATAAGCGGGTTTATAGCTGCTAAAATCGGTCACATCAGAATCATTTTCATCTACCTTTCAGGGTTGATCGTATCAGTATTACTTGGTATGCTGTTAAGCAGCACCTATGCGATTCTCTTTTCAGCAGCAGGTTTTTTCATTTCCATTTTCTTTCCAAACATAATGGTCATCATTTCGCATGAATTTAAAGAGAACACCTCGCAGGTGATTGGGACAATCATCACTTTTGCAGCTATCATTGGAATGCTTTCAGTCTTTATCATCGGTAAAGCCAACGATCTAATCGGAGTCGGATTCGGGTTATGTCTGGTCATAGTTTATGGGCTGATCAGTCTTACTTTCCTGTCAATACTCTCAAAAAAACATTTAACACACAAACAGGACTGATTCATTCTTTGAAAATATGATAATATTATTGTAAAAGGGGGATGGACATGGAAACATACAGTTTGGGGAATCAGTTCATCAACAGAACATGGGCTTTTAACAAGGGGAAATTATATACAATTTCAATCAAGAACGTCAAAGATGAAATTGAATATGTTCACACACCGATTGAAGAGAACGACTTCTCATATGAAGGATTAACTCATGAAACCTTACGGTTTTACAATAAGAATCCATATGAATTTACTTTGAACCAGGTCAAAGAGGAAGTCTTTGATGACAATATCTATACTGCTGGCGGGAAAAAACTGACGTTTTCCCTGGTAGACTGCTACCATGGGCTTGAAATCAGTTACATTGCCACATTGTTTAATGATTGTCCTGCAATCAAGGTAACCCTTGAAATCAATGCATTTAATATGCCGGAATGGTACTTTTTTGAAAAACGGTATAACGTGATTGATACCTGTCCCGTTGCTCTTGACGGTTTTAATATTACTTCCTATGAATTTTTCACCCGGACTGATTATACTAATGATCTGATACAAGAGAAAAATGATGCCATCGGATTTGACAAGGGGAATATTATATTTGCCACTGATGAGAACCATGGTCTTTTCTTTTTAAAAGAAAGCCCGGTTTTCAGTGACAGCCGGCCAGAATGCTATGGACACTTTTATATAGCTGAATCATTCATCAGCACCATCGGGACCGGTATCATGCCTCACGAATTCGTTCAGAGAAAAATGAGCACTTATTCTTCAGTTGTCGGCGTTTTTAACGGATGTCAGCAGTCAAAGTATGTGGCGTTGAAAAATTACCAGTCAAAAGCGAGCCATTACTACCCCATGATACTCGCTAATCCGTGGGGGAGCAGAAAATGGATGGAACATATCAATGAACCTTTTGTTGTGGAGGAAATCAAAGCAGTTTCAAGATTAGGTGCAGAGTATTATCAGCTTGATGACGGCTGGAATGAGGGATTCGGTCTTATTCATGTTGGTTATTCAAAGAAAATGGATAAACAGTTCTGGGATATAAAGAAGGACATTTTCCCGAATGGATTTCATCAAATCAAACAGGTTGCAAAAGAACACAATATTGAACTAGCTTTATGGCTTGGACTTGACTGCAACTGCATGTACCGCAATTATCTGGAACAGGCAGATATTATCTATGACATGTACCGGACTTATGGGATTAAGGTATTCAAGATTGATATCATGAAATTACGTTCCTATGAAAGCGAAGAGAATATTGAAAAACTTTTCAGACTTCTAAGGGAGAAAAGCAATGGAGAAATCATCTTTAATCTTGATGTCACTGCCGATAAAAGAAGCGGGTATTTCATGTTTAATGAATACGGGATCATTTTCCTGGAAAACCGATATGATATTGCCGATAATTACAAACCGTATTTGACATTGAAGAATCAATGGGACTTGGCAAATTATATCCCGCTGCAGAATCTGCAGATTGAATTCTTAAATGTGAAAGAAAATGACTATGATCATGAATATATGCTTGGTATCACCTTGTTTGCCAATCCTCTATGCTGGTTTGAACCTTCAGGTCTGTCAGACGAAATAATGAATGTCTATCAGCATGTGCTGTCAATCTATAAAGGTGAAAGAAATGCTATCCAGAGGGGGGCGGTCATGGCAATCGGTGACAGACCTGATAACAAGTCCTATACTGGATTCATTTCATATAACGGGGATGAGAGATACTGCTATCTGCTTCTTTTCAGGGAAAATAATGAGGAAGGAAAATACACCTACACAGTTGATTTGCTTAAAGATAAGAAAATGATTGAAATTGAATATATATTGAATAGTAAATATGGTAATATGGTTATTGAAAATGAAAGAATCAGTGTTTTCTTTTCAGAAAAAAGGAGCATGATGCTTGTTAAATTAAAATGGGGGTTGTAAAGATGTTTAAGTATAAAGAGGATTTTGATACAGTTTTTAAAAGATATGATGCTTTCTGGGAAAGAGAGATCGTGGACAGACCATTGACATCCATTACTTTTTTGAAAGATGATGTCAAAGTCATGAAAGAAAAGAAATATGCTACCTACGAAGAGAAATGGATGGACTTTGAATACAGAACTGAAGCACATCTTAATCAGATAGAAAATACGGTGTATTATGCGGACTCGCTACCGGTGGTCTTCCCTAACATGGGTCCTGAGATTTTCAGCGCATGGTGCGGATGCGGTTATAACTTCGGAGATACAACCACTTGGAGCGAACCTTGTATTCTTGACTGGGAAAAAGATAAGGACAAGGGGAAACTTGATAAAAACAATCAGTATTTCAAAGCAGTTGAAAAATTCACAAGAATACTTCTTGAAGCGGGAAAAGAGAAATTCCTGGTCGGATTGACTGACTTTCATCCGGGAGGAGATCATCTGGCTGCGCTGAGAGATCCTCAGGAACTCTGCATGGACATGATTGACAACCTTGATGATGTCAAGGAAAAACTGGCAGAATCATATCCTGAATATTTTGAATGCTATGATTATTTCTATGACATGATAAAAGAATATGGTATGCCTGCCACTACATGGTTTCCTGCCATTGGAAGAGGCAAGTACTATATCCCGAGTAATGATTTCTCATGCATGATTTCAAAGCCTATGTTTGATGAAGTGTTCTTACCGGGAATCATTCAGGAATGTGAATTTCTTGACCAGAGCTTTTATCATCTTGACGGACCGGGTGCATTGATTCATCTTGACTCATTGCTTGAAATCAAGAAATTAAATGGAGTACAATGGGTGTGCGGATCTTCCAATGAAGGGTTCCATAAATGGGTCAACGTATATAAGAAAATACAGCAGAAGAAAAAAGCCATGGTACTTTATCCGACAGTCAATGAACTTGATATGATTTTTGAGACATTGAAACCTGAAGGTGTCTGGATGATGATGTCGGGAATAGAAAACAAGGAACAGGCGGATTATGTGATGAAAAGAATCGAAAGATGGAAATAGATGGAAACAGTCAAGAAAAATTTAACTTATGATGTAGTGGTAGTCGGGGGAGGAATCTCAGGAGTTTGTGCTGCACTGGCATCTGCAAGACATGGTGCGAAAACAGTCATTATCAATAACCGCCCGGTTTTTGGTGGTAATGCAAGCAGTGAAGTCAGAATGCACATCTGTGGCGCCTGTGTGGGTGGAGCCTATGAAAATGCCAGAGAAACAGGAATTATTGAAGAACTGCAGCTTGATAATCGAAAAGTGAATCCTCAGGATTCGTTTTCGGTGTTTGATGTGGTTTTATGGGAGAAAGTCAAATATCAGCCGAATCTTGATTTTTTTCTTAATACTCACATGTATGAGGTTATTACTGAAAATAATACAATTAAATGTGTCAAATGCACTGTTCTTGCCAGTGAAACAGAACTTTTAATAAACGGCAGTTATTTCATCGATGCCACAGGAGACGGGACATTAGGTGCTTATTCGAATGCGGAGTTTATGCAAGGAAGAGAAGCAAAGAAAACTTTCAATGAGCAGTATGCCCCTGATGAAGCAGATGAGACCACCATGGGAAACACGATTATGTTTCTTGCAAAGGATATGGGAAAACCAATACCTTTTTACAAACCGTTCTGGGCATACGAACTTGATGAAGATGATTTGAAATACAGAAATCACGATATGATAAAAGGCGGATACTGGTGGATTGAATATGGTGGAGAAAAACTGTCCACCATCACCGATAATGAAGAAATCAGAGACGAGCTTCTGAAATGGGCATACGGGGTATGGGACCATATTAAAAACAGAGGAGATCATGGCGCGTCAACCCTGGCTCTTGACTGGGTATGTGTGGTTCCTGGAAAAAGAGAAAGCCGCAGACTGACCGGAGATTATGTGCTTACTGAACGTGATGTGCTTGATTATACTGTCTTTGATGATGCCATCGCTTATGGCGGATGGCCTATGGATATGCACATTCCAGGTGGAATCGCCAGTAAAGACTTTGAGCCGACATTATATATCAATCTTGAAAAACAGTATTCCATTCCGTACCGTACCATTTATTCTGTCAATATCAATAACCTTTTTCTTGCCGGGCGAGCTTCCAGCAATTCAAGGATGGCTTTTGGATCAACAAGAGTCATGGCAACCTGCGGATTAATCGGGCAGGCAGCAGGAACAGCTGCTGCTTTAGCTAATGAGTGTTCGATTTCTCCGAGAGAGGTCAATGAAAATATTAAAGAACTTCAGCGAAGGCTCGCAAAGGATGACTGCTATATAATGGGCTATTCCTATTTAGATGAGAATGACTTGGCGAAAAAAGCGAAAATTATCTGTTCAAGCCATCAAGAAACACAGGATAATCTGAAAAATGGTTTGACCAGAAATATCGGTTCAAGAGTTAACTGCTGGGAAAGTGCAACCAGCCGAAATGAAAGCATACAGCTTATTTTCAGTTCTGTTGAAAAGATCAGAGAAGTGCTGATCAGATTTGAGTCAAACCTCTCCATGGAATTCAGATTGACCATGAGCTATAACGCCACCTATAAACAATATCCGGGTCTTCCTAGAGAAATCACAAAAGAGTACCAGATTGTCTTTGAAAAAGATAATCAGGTGGTTAAAACCATTGAGGTAAGAGATAATCATCAAAGATTCGTCAGCCATCAGTTTGATGAAATCAATGTTGATAAAATAACCATTAAACTATTACGTACCCATGGGGCAGATTCCTTCAAAGTGTATGATGTTAATGTTTTTTGAGTTCATCAATAAGATATTGCATATCTGAAGGAAGTGGGGCTTCAATACTGATTTTTTCTTTTGAGAAAGGATGAATGAATGATGTTTCACGGCAGTGAAGCGCCTGCCTGTCAATAAGAGCTGATGCAGTCCCGTATAAAGTGTCTCCGAAAACGGGGATGCCAAATGCCTGGCAGTGAACTCTGATCTGATGTGTTCTTCCTGTCAGTAATTCAAATTCTATCAATGCTCCTTTGCTGTATCTCTCAAGTACCTTGTACCTGGTCAGGCTTCGTTTGCCGTCTTCAGCGGTGATTCTGGAGATAATGGAATCAGCACTTCTTTTTATTCCCATATCAATGATGCCTTCATCACAGTCAGGTGCCTTGACAGTGACTGCCACATATTTCTTACTCGAGTCATCGGCATTCAAAGCCTTAACCATCATGGTATGCACATGAGAATTCTTGGCAAAGAGAATGACACCGGTGGTATCTCTGTCTAATCGTCCGATCGGCCGTGCCACCATGTTTATCCCTTTTTGTTCAAAATAATATTTCAATCCGTTTGACAATGTGTTTTCAATATACTTACCAACAGGGTGAACCGGAGCTCCTTTTGGCTTATCAAGTGAAATGATATAGTCATCTTCAAATAAGATATCCAGCATCATGTTTGATGAGATGATTTCATTAGAGATGCGATGTTCTTTCAGGATTACAGTAACAACATCATTTTCATATACCACATCTTTCACGATGCATCTCTGATGATTCAAGAACATGCCATCATTGTTTTTCATGCGCTGAATCTGCCTGGCAGAAAGATTCATCAGGTCTTTCAAAATATGGTTCACGGTAGAGCCGTGTTCTTTTTGAGTGACTTTAAATTCAATTTCCATGAGTATAAGTATAACAAGTAATTG
>JAFGUQ010000054.1 GCA_016938455.1 Clostridia bacterium | reverse complement strand
CAGAAAAAATCTGGACTGAGCATTATACTCCCATCATTGGAGCCAAGCAAGTTTCATTCATGCTAGATAAATTTCAGTCTGCCAAAAAAATCGAAAGCGACTGTAAGGATAACGGGTTTCTCTATTTAATGCCCTATTATCAGGAGGTTCTTGCCGGTTATGCAGCCGTCAAGGTCATTAATAACACTTTATTTCTGAGTAAGTTCTATATTCATAAAGATTTTCGCGGATTAAAAATCGCAACATATCTCTTTGAGCATATCAAAAAAATTGCAAAATCCAATCAGTGCAGGACAATCTGGCTGACGGTCAACAAAAACAACATGACTTCAATTGCTGTCTATATGCACTTTGGTTTTCACATCATAGATGAGCTTGTCACAGATATCGGCCATGGTTTTGTCATGGATGATTATAAAATGTCAATAAATGTTTGACATTAGTTTGATATCAAAGTATAATCAGTTTATATTACAAAATTAGTAAAGGAAACAGATAGTTGGAAACAGCAAGTTTTAGCAACATACCAAAAAGAATCAGTAATGTGCGACATCTGATTAATGAATACTTAGTCAGCGAAATGGAAAAGCTTGGAATGAAGAACGTAGTTCCTTCTCATGGCGATATTCTTTTCACTTTATTCAAGCATAAGGAAATGACTTTAAAAGACTTAGCTGAAAAAATCAGAAGAGATAAATCAACTGTCACTGCTCTGATAAAAAAACTGGAAAAGATTGGATACATATCCTTAAAAGTTAATGAAGATGATAAACGGTCGCGATTCATCTGCTTAACTAAAAAAGGTAAATCGCTTGAAAAACCATTCAGAGATATATCTATGAACATGACAAAAATATTATTGAAAGATATGGAAGAAACAGACAAGGCTGTTTTATCAGATTTACTTGATAAAATGGAAAAGAATTTTGTAAATGAATTGTATAAAGAGGTGTAAAATGAAAAATTTAATAGCAATCCTGTTAATTATTCTTATGTTAATCATTCCGTTATCTGCCTGCCAGAAAGCAGACAGCAACGAATTGGTGGTTGGAATGGAACTTGCCTATCCTCCTTTTGAAACCACTGATGCCAACGATAACCCGGATGGGTTTTCAGTAAAGCTTGCACAAGCCATCGGTGAAGAGCTGGGACGCCCGGTGAGAATTGAAGCTATGGAATGGTCTGGTCTGATTCCGGCAATCATTTCAGGTAAAGTTGATTTTGTTCTTTCTTCAATGACAATTACTGATGAACGTGCAAAATCAGTGAATTTTTCAGACCCTTATGCAAAATCTCAGTTATCTCTGCTCATTTCCAAGGATTCTACCGTTCAGACTTTTGACGATCTTAAAGCTGAAGGGAAAAAACTTGCAGTGAAAAGAGGGACAACCGGACACCTTTTTGCCACTGAAAATCTTCCGGAGGAAAATATTAACGTTTTTGACAAAGCAGAAGTGGCTGTTTTAGAAGTCTCTCAAGGCAAATCAGATGCATTCATTTACGATGCACTTACTATTTACCAGAATTCTCAGCAGTATGCCAGCACCACAAGAGCTTCTTTTGAAATCTTCCAGGACAGTTTTGAATACTGGGGAATGGCATTTAACAAAAAAGACACTAAACTGCTTGAGGATGTTAATAGAGCTTTAAAGACCCTGCAGGACAATGGAACAGTTAATGAGATTGCAGACACTTATTTAGGTGATATTAAGAAAGTATTTGAAGATCAAGGGTTATCGTTTTTCTTTGATATAAAATAGGAGATTATGAAAAATTTACTGGTAATAAAAGATGATAAAAAGAAGCTCACTAAGCTTTCCTCGTTCACAAATGTGATTCTGGTCGGTTTGTTCATTTTATGCATTATAATTTACACTGTCATAAAGCTGGACTACTCATTTGATTTTTCTGTCATTGCCAAGTATAAAGTGAAGTTTATCAACGGGTACATCATGACTTTGGAAATATGTATAATTTCGTTATTCATCTCTTTAGTTATTGGACTGATAAACGCCTTAGCATTAAAAGGAAAAATTATTTTCTTCAGATTTCTAGCAAGGCTGTATGTAGAAATATTGAGAGGTACTCCATTTTTAGTTCAGGTACTGTTTTTCTACTTTATCATTGGTGAAGCATTTGGTTTACAGAATAAATTCGTTGTTGGATTTCTGATATTATCTTTTTTTTCCGGAGCGTATGTGACAGAAATTATCAGAGGAGGGATTGAAAGCATTCCTCAATCACAGCTTGTCACAGCAAATTCACTGGGCTTCACTAAAGCTCAGACTTACCGGTATATCATATTCCCGCAGGTTTTCAGAAGAATTCTTCCTTCACTTGCAGGACAATTATCCTCGTTGATTAAAGATTCGTCATTGCTGTCAGTCATTTCAATCAGTGAGTTTACGATGAAAGCCCTTGAAGCAAATGCCATTACCTATCAGTCTTATGAAATCTTCTCTTTTCTTGCATTAGGTTATCTTGTCATTACCATACCTGTCTCATTGTTGTCGAAATGGCTGGAGAGGAAGTATTTCTATGAATCTTAAAATTACCGGCCTTGTCAAAGAATATGAAATACAGCGTGCACTTGATGATTTTCATCTGAAAATAGAAAATATTTCCTCACTTGTTATTGTCGGGCCGTCCGGTGGAGGAAAGTCTACCTTATTGCGACTTCTGGCTGGATTGGAAGTCGCGACAAGCGGTGATATTCATATCAATGATAATCATATTATCAATGATGAAAAATGGTTAAAAGAATACAGAAAAAATGTAGGCGTTGTTTTCCAGGCATATAATCTGTTTCCTCACTGGACTGCTATGGAAAATATCACCATGCCCCTTATTAAAGTTCACGGTTATTCAAAAGAGGAAGCTTCTGAAAAATGTCTGACTCTCTTAAGAAAATTTGATTTACTTGAGCATGTTGATAAAATTCCTGCTAAATTATCTGGAGGGCAGCAGCAGCGAATTGCCATCGCCAGAGCCCTTGCCATCAATTCTGAGCTTCTGATGTTTGATGAACCGACTTCAGCACTGGATCCTCAACTGACAAGCGGTGTCTTAGATATGATTCTTGAATTGAAAAAAGAAGGTACTGATATTTTAATGGTTACTCATGAAATGGCTTTTGCAAAAAAAGCAGCGGATCATATTGTGTTCATTGACGAAGGAAAAGCACTGGAAAATGCCAGTGCTGATCAGTTTTTCAATCATCCTAAAAATGAAAGAATAATTGAATTTCTTTCACATTCAAACTGTTAGATTTTTATGGCAAATCGACAGATATCGTCCCCTTTCAAAGCTGACTTCAATACAGTCACATCAAGTTCTCTATCCAGAATCACTTCAAAAGGAAACTTCGCAAATCCTCCACTGCAATAACACCAGCGATAAGGAACATCATCATTCTTTAAAATAGCCTCTCTTGCAAAAGTGCAATGGCAGGCATAATACCTTTTCATTATCTGATCTTCTTCCTTGATATACTTGTCAGGTTCATATGGAATCTTAGTGACATACAAGATGTCACCCTGTCTAGTCGCTGATAGAATTTCCTGGTTCTTTTTAACGAAATCTACCACTTCCTGCGTAATGACCTGTTCATACCATACCTTCTTCTGATCGCAGTACTCCTGCAGTTCAGCCACCTTTCTCTGATGCCGTTCTTTTAAATAGGTATCAAGTGATTCACTTTTTTCATACAGTTTTTTTTCAGCTTCCATTGCTTCTCTCGGAACAAGGTGATTGTTACCGGCTAAGATCTTACAGTAGCTTTTCTCATCAAGATTCGCTTCAAGTTTTTTCATTAATACTTTAGTGTATTCTGGTATATCCTCTTTTTTTGTCCCGAGTGGCGGTTTCAAAAAATCATCAAATATTCTATGGCGAATCTGTTCTCCCTGAAACTCTTTTACTCTGCTCTCAATGTTTTCAAGAACACCAAGACCGCCAAGAAGCTTTGTAAAATAAATGTAAATGTTCTGCCGGTTGATGACATAAAAATATCTTGCTAAAGCTAGTATTGTTTCCAGGTTATTTTTCTTTTCCACAATTAACAGATCAACGTATTCTTCAATATCTTTTTCTTCTGCGGTTGTTAAAGTCAATGCATTATGTGATAAAAAGACTTCCAACTGAAAGACTTGATTTATTGCGTCTGACGTCTTTTCCTCACTGAATCCCCTTTTCCTATACAGGTCAATCAGTATTTCTCTATTCATTAATAACTTTATCCCCCATTTTATGTAATTTAATCATATTAGTTTTTCCATCACTGCCAGTAGGAATGCCTCCGGTTAATACGACAATATCACCTTTTTCTGCCAGTCCAGTTTCCTGGGTCAGTTCCATAGCATTTTCATATAGCTCTTTTTGTTCTCCAATAAACTTGCTGAGCATTGGCATGATCCCCCAGGACATATTTAACTGTCTTTGTATTTCCGGTTTCACTGTAATAGCGACAATAGCACTTTTTGGTCTGTAGCTTGACAGCATTCTCGCAGAATTTCCTGTTCTGGTCGGCACAACAATCGCTTTTGCATCAATTTCAAAAGAAGCGACCACAGCGGCTTTACTGATGATATTCAAGACATTTTTTTCTATCTGATCAAAGCTTTTCAGATCAAATCTTTTTCTGTAGTCAATGTCTGCTTCTGTATCGTTAATCACCTGTACCATCATTCTAAGTGACTCTATGGGAAAATCTCCAGCTGCGGTTTCACCTGAGAGCATTACCACACTTGTTCCGTCATAAACAGCATTTGCCACATCAGAGACTTCTGCTCTTGTTGGTAACGGATTATCAGTCATGCTTTCAAGCATTTGTGTGGCCACAATAACCGGCTTGGCATTGCTGTAGCACTTTTTAATCAGCTTTTTTTGTATCACAGGTACTTCACTGATTGGAAGCTCTATTCCAAGATCACCTCTAGCAATCATTATGCTGTCAGAAGCATCAATAATTTCATCAATGTTTCTTACCGCTTCCTGATTCTCAATCTTAGCAATAATCTTGACATCCTGCTTATATTTCTTCTTAAGCAATGTTCTGACCTGATAAATATCTGATGCTTTTCTGACAAATGATAAGGCAATATAATCAAAATCATTGTCAAGTGCAAATTCTATGTCTTTGATATCACTTTCAGATATGAATGGAAGACCAGTTTCACAGTCATGAACATTCACTCCTTTTTTACTTGAGATCACACCTCCTGATGTTACTTTACAGATAATATCCTTATCTTTAATAGAAGTGACTTCCAAACGAATTCTTCCGTCATCAATAAAGATTTCTTTAGTCGGTTTGACACAGAGATAAAGATTCTTATTGGAAATGGAAGCTTTTTTTTCATCTCCGATCAGATCCTCATTAACCAGTGTGAAAATCTGCCCTTGTTTTAAGGTCACTTTCTTGCTTAATACACCAATTCTCATCTCCGGTCCTCTGGTATCAATAATCAGGGGAATAGGCTTATTTAGCTTTTCGCGTGCCTGTTTAGTTTCTTTGATTCTCCGTAAATGTATCTCATGCGTTTCATGAGAAAAGTTTAAGCGGGCTGCGTCCATTCCATTTTCTATCAGTTGGTCAATTTTTCCTTCAGTTGCCGGTCCCAGGGTGCATATTATTTTCGTCTTTCTCATATCACCCTCCTAAGGTATTATGCCAGTTCAAGTGCGATTTCCATCATTTTTGTAAATGATTTCTGTCGCTCTTCTGATGTGGTGACTTCATGTGTCACAAGGGAATCAGAAACCGTCAGAATACATAATGCATTAACATTGGCTCTAGCTGCATTCATGTATAATGCTGCTGCTTCCATTTCGACTGCCAGTACACCCATCTTTGCCCATTTCTTCCATGAGTCAGGATTATCATCATAAAAAATGTCTGATGAAAATATATTCCCTACATGGATCTCTGTCTTTTTCTTTTCTGCAATATCGACTGCTTTTTTCAGCAACTTCCATGATGCTGTTGGAGCAAGATAACCAGGTAAGTCATATTGACTCTGGAAGTTTGAGTTTGTGGAAGCTGCCATTCCAATAATAATATCATATAGTTTCAGATTTTCCTGCAGTGCTCCGCAAGAGCCGACTCTGATTAAGTTCTTGACATCATAAAAATGAATAAGCTCATATGAATAAATCCCTATTGAAGGCATCCCCATGCCTGTTCCCATGACAGAAATTTTCTTGCCATTATATGTTCCTGTGTAGCCGAAAGCGTTTCTCACACTATTGAACTGAATAACATCCTTCAGAAATGTTTCAGCAATGAATTTAGCTCGCAAAGGATCTCCTGGCAGTAAAACAGTCTCTGCAATGATTCCTTTTTTATCTACTTGTATATGTGGTGTCGGTATCATAATTTCCCTCCTGAAAGTTCAATATACATTAATTATATCATGAATGATGATTATATTTTACATCTTTAATTACCATGTTTTATATGATAAAATGTTGATGCACATGGAGCATGTGTATAAAAGATTAAGGAGACTTTAAAATGGACTTGAAATCAAAACTGAGACATGTCATGAACTTTCCTAAAGAAGGAATTGATTATATTGATATTACAACTGTATTGCAGGATCCCGCAAGTTTAAATGAAGCTATTAACCAGATGAAATCTGCCACAGAGAAGTTTGGTGACTTTGATTTGATAGTTGCTCCTGAAGCAAGAGGATTCATTTTCGGGGTTCCTCTTGCGTTTCAGCTTAATAAAGGGTTTGTTCCTGTTCGGAAAAAAGGTAAGTTGCCATATAAGACAATGAGTATGGAATACTCTCTTGAATATGGGACCAGTATTCTTGAAATGCATGAAGACGCCATAAAAAAAGGTCAAAAAGTTGTAATAGTGGATGATTTGATGGCAACAAGCGGAACTACAGAAGCGATTATCAGACTTGTTGAAAAAATGGGCGGACAAGTTGCAGGTATTGTCATTTTCGTGGAACTTGAATTCTTAAAAGGAAGAGAAAAATTAAAGAATTACAATGTATCATCAGTTGTTAAGCTCTAGTTTCTTTAATTCATTTGGCATTTTAATTTCAAAACAACAAAAAACCTCAATAATTGGAGGTCACTGAAAAAGTCTACTGTTTTAGAACAGTGGGCTTTTTACATGTAAAATGGTATAATAAAAGTATAATAAATCGCATGTAT
>JAFGUQ010000053.1 GCA_016938455.1 Clostridia bacterium | reverse complement strand
ATCCGTGGTCATACAGGTTGGTCATTATAAACGGACTAAGAAAAGAGTGTTTAAGATGGCACCGATTCACCATCATTTTGAGCTGAGCGGGTGGAAAGAAATTAAAGTGGTGTTTGTATTCACATTGATTACACTGGTTGCATGTGCTGTTTCATATGCCATATTAATTTGGATATAGGAATTGATACTAATGAAAAAACTGTTTGTTACCAAACCATTTGATTACTGGATTTTTGTGTTCGCCATGATGCTGATCTCTTTAGGGATTGTCATGGTGTTCAGTGCCAGTACACCCTATGCTAAAATGAAATTTGATAATATCTACTATTTTCTCAATAAACAGCTCCTGGCTGCAGGTATCGGCCTTATTCTGATGCTGGCAGTCTCTTTCATTGATTACAGGTTATTTAAGAAAGTGGCCATTCCGGCTATCGCACTTGGCTTCATCCTGATCATTATTGTACTGATTCCCGGCATAGGGCAGATCTATAACGGATCAAGGCGATGGATTGACTGGGGTCCAGGGTTTCAACCATCTGAGTTTTTCAAGATTGCGCTGATTATCTTCCTGTCATACAGTATTTCAAAAAATCAGGAGCATATGAGCAAATTTTTTAAAGGGCTGATGTACCATCTGCTGTTTCTTGCTGTGGCAGCATTATTACTTTTAAGAGAACCGCACTTAAGTGCTACTGTCATTATCAGTCTTGTCACCATCATCATGCTGTTTATCGGCGGAGTGAAAATCTATCAGCTGATTATCCTGGGTGTCATAGGGGGTGGCGGTCTTGCAGCATTTGCTTTTCTGACTGAATATACCAATGACAGATTAACCATGTTTCTTGATCCATTTAAAGATCCGCTTGACCTTGGCTACCAGCTTGTTCAGTCTTTTTTTGCTATCGGTTCAGGAGGTCTTCTGGGAAGAGGGCTTGGAAAAAGTATTCAGAAGTTTCTGTATATGCCTGAACAGCATAATGACTTCATTTTTTCCATTCTGGCAGAAGAACTTGGTTTCATAGGTTGCGTTGTTGTCATCGGTCTTTTTTTCATGCTGGTTTACAGAGGAATCAGAGTAGCGGTACAATGCGAAGATACATTCGGGAAACTACTGGCATCAGGGATTTCTGTCCTGTTCTTTTTACAGGCTATTTTGAATATTGCAGTTGTCACAGGTTCTGTACCGACAACAGGTATTTCTCTTCCGTTTTTCAGCTATGGCGGGACAAATCTGGTTGTCAGCATGTTTGAAGTGGGTATATTATTAAGTATATCAAGACAGAACATAAGAAGCAGGAGTAAAGAATGAAGATATTCATTGCAGGCGGAGGAACCGCAGGTCATATCAATCCGGCATTGACCATTGCTGATTTACTGGTCAGTGACCTGGCTGTAAAAAAAGGTGACATCACTTTCATCGGCACAAAAAGAGGGTTTGAAAAAGATCTTGTCCCAAGAGCTGGCTATGCTATTGAATTCATTACAGTCAGAGGGTTTAGAAGAAAGATTTCTTTCAATACAATACAAGGGATTTTATCACTTATGCTTGGTATGATCCAGGCGAGACATCTGATTAAAAAAGAAAAACCTGATCTTGTCATCGGAACAGGCGGATATGTCTCAGGACCGGTACTTTATTATGCCAGCAGATTCAAGATTCCGACACTCATTCATGAACAGAATGCACTTCCAGGTGTAACCAGTAAAATCCTTG
Organism: Clostridia bacterium; assembly: GCA_016938455.1. Classification (GTDB taxonomy): domain Bacteria; phylum Bacillota; class Clostridia; order DUPQ01; family DUPQ01; genus JAFGUQ01. The sequence goes on along the minus strand of JAFGUQ010000053.1, from coordinate 1,192 downwards.
CCAAAAGAGTAGATGCCTGTGCGATCAGCTTTGAGGAAAGCAGAAAGTATTTTACAGAATGTAAAAAAGTGGTGCTGACCGGGAACCCGTTACGGGATGATATCCTATCATCAGACAGAAAACAGTGCAGACAGAATCTTGGTATAAAGGACAATGAAAAACTGGTGGTGGTCATGGGTGGAAGTCTGGGTGCACTTGCCATTAATAATGCGATGACTGATTTGATTAATAATGAATTTAAAGACCATGATTTCAGGCTCATTTTTGCACCTGGGAAAAAATATTATGAGGATGTCAAGGGGAAAATCTTCAATAATTATGATGGTATTGAAATCAAAGACTATATCTATAATGCACCTGAGGTCTATCATGCTGCTGATTTGATTATTGCACGTGGCGGAGCCATGACCATCAGTGAAATGATGGCGATCGGCATTCCATCTATTTTGATTCCCTCTGCCAATGTTGCTGAAAATCATCAGGAAAATAATGCCAGAGCCATTGAGAAAGCAGGCGCCTGTAAAGTGATCCTTGATAAAGACTTGAATGGTAAAGTGCTTTATGACATCATGATGACGTTATTGCTTGATGAGACTAAACTCTCAGACATGAGGAGCAACGCATATGAAATAGGCATCAGAGATGCTAAAAAGAGAATAGCTGACATGCTCAGGGAAATGATCAAGGTGTCATAAATGAAGGTAACTGTGTTAGGAAACAATGGTCCATATCCAAGTGCGGGAGGAGCCTGCTCCGGCTATCTCATTCAGAGCGGCAATACATCAATATTGAATGATATAGGGCCAGGAAGTCTGGCTAATCTTTTCAAAGTCATGAATCCGGCTGATTTGAATGCGATTGTACTTTCACATTTACACTATGATCATATCAGTGACCTTTATTCACTCGGATATTATTTTTCCATTAATAAGAAAGTCATGGACCTGTTTCTTCCGGACCACCCGAGAGATATCTATGAGCAGTTTAAGAATAATAAGGCATTCAACGTTTTTCCCATCTGTGACTGTAATATGTTCCATATCAAAGAGATCACACTGACTTTTTGTGAGATGACTCATCCATTGAAAAGCTATGCCAGTAAATACAGAGACAATGTGAGTACTTTTGTTTACAGCGGAGATACTAATTATAATGAACGCTTAGGTGAATTTGGCAGGAAATGTGATCTTTT
>JAFGUQ010000052.1 GCA_016938455.1 Clostridia bacterium | reverse complement strand
GAAAAATCATCCAAGCCAAGAGTATCTTCACCAGTTTCAATATCATCCCATGTGATTTGCAATTGGCTTAACATCTTCTCAGTTTGCTTAGATAGCAAAGGATTTTCTTCTACTAATTTTACAAATTCGGGTGTTAGGTTTTCTTCTACCTCTGTACCCACAATAGACATTAACGCCATACGTTCCTCAACCCTTTTTTTCAGTCGGAGATAATCTTCGTAATCTTTTGCAGGGAAGAAATTTATTCCTTTAACGATTTCATTTGGGGATGCTAAACGGTCAATCCTACCCATTCTTTGAATTAGCCTTACTGGATTCCAATGGATGTCGTAGTTCACTACCGTATCACAATCCTGAAGGTTCTGTCCTTCGCTGAGGCAATCAGTTGCAATTAGTACATCAATTGGATTATCAATCTTTTTTTGTGTTTTTTTATCATGTTCCCTGATGGTCTTTATCCACACATCAAAAGGCACTTTCCATCTATCACCAACTAAGTATTTATCAGAAAGATAAGTTTCGAATAAATCTGTCCAGTCTTTTTCATTATAGAGTTTAGTGTAAGGGGCAAATCGTTCCAGTATTACTTCGAATTTTTCTCCTGAATATCCGTCCCAAGTTTCACTCAGTGAACCCGTAACATAGGCAGTATTAGTAATACCCCGTTTAATCAATTCTCGATACAAATAGTGGGCAGTATCACTATATACAGTAAAGATTAATACTTTTTTATTCTTTGACTTAGCCTGTTTCTGCTTAATATGCTCAATGAGTTTATTAAGTTTTACATCTTCTGCTTTGTCATCATTAAAATCATTTTCAAATCTGAGCAAGTTATCATGTAACTTCCTGATTTTCTTAATATCTGCTGCCAGATGTTTTCTGAAAAGGTCAATATCAGTTATTAAGGATAAGGGCACAGGGTTCTTCTTCCCAAGAGAGATGGGTGCATCTTCATCTTCTGAACCTTGTGATTCAGATGCAGTTTCTTCCAGTTCTTCCTGTTCCTCTTCGGTCAGTTCATCTTCAATTGTAGCATCCACTTTTGATTGGATAAAGGCATCAACTTTCTCTAATGCATGAACATGATGGTTTAAAATGTTTTCAACCGTGCCCTTGAACGAATACCAACTTGATTCCAATCGTTTGATTAGCAGAATGTACATCATTTTTGCCAAGAACTTCTCACGCTGTTGCGGATTTTCAAGCACACTTTCAATCACCATATCAGTGATGTATTCTGAAGGACGGTAGGCTGTCAAATTTATGCGCAACGCTTTCAAAATATCCTCGAAAGATGTCAGGTCACCAATGTTTTCTGGAGTAATGTATTCATTAATAGGTACTGCCTTTTGAGGGAAATTCATTGAACCATATTCACCTTCAATCAATCTCCGTGTTCTGGCTACAATCAGAGCATCTGTCAGGTCAAAAAACTTTTGCGGTAATTTTGAAATAAAATCGGATATTTTTTTGTTTTCCAATTCACTCCAATCATTAAAATCTTTTTGTGCCGTTCTGAAAATGCTTTCAAGACTACTTATTTCAAGGTCTGTTTTTCCGTAACCATCATCTTCGCCCTTGGTCATTAATTTAAATTGATTCCTGACATCTATCAATTTATTATTAATAGGAGTGGCAGAGAGATGAAGGACTTTCACTTCACGACTTTTCTTCTGTGGCAGGAGAACTTTTTCAACCAGATATTTATATCTGGCTGATTTATCATTTCTTAGGTTGTGACTT
>JAFGUQ010000051.1 GCA_016938455.1 Clostridia bacterium | reverse complement strand
TGTCAAGTAAAAGAATACTGCCTGAAAGTTTATTCTTGATGTTTTCATAATTATCCATCTGTTTTTTTCTGGAAAATACTTCGTTCCAGTCATGTGACAATATACCTGAGTCCATGATGTCATTAATTTGATAAGTGTAAATTTCTTTATCTCTTTCCCGTTCTTTCACTGTTCCTGATACTTCTGAAACTTCTTTTATCAGTTTTGTATAATTATCCTGAATGACATTATACTGATCAAGCAAATCAGACAGCTCATCTCCTGAATACACATCAAGAAATCTGATATGGCTTTCCTGATTCAGCAATGACTGGTTTTCATATTGTCCATGAATGTCAAATAATATGGATGAGATATCTGTCAAAACAGATAAATTGTTGATTTTTCCGTTAATTCTGCACTCTGATTTCTGATTGGTGTTTATAGTTCTTGTAATGACAAGATGCTCGTCCTCTTTATTAAGTTTAATTATTTTATCAAGTTCATTCTTCTGAATAGAGTTCAGTTCAAAAACGGCTTCAACAGTTGCAGTCTCACAACCGGTTCTTATCATTTCCTTATATGCTCTTGATCCGTTAATCAAAGACAATGCATTGATGAGCACCGATTTTCCTGAACCAGATTCACCGGTGATGACACTCATGCCACTGTTTAAATTTACAGTGATGTTATTGAATACAGCAAAGTTCTCTACAGTAATCTGTTTAAGCAAATCAGCCTCTCAATTCCTCATTAAAGTATAACATGATTTTTATGGCTTCTTCCTTTGATCTTGCAACAGACATGATTGTATCATCTCCTGCAATGGTTCCTACTATTTCGTCAATCCCCAAACTGTCAATTGCACTGGCTGCGGCATTGGCCATTCCTGGTAAAGTCCTAATGATGATGATATTTTCTGCGCATTCCGCTGATATATAAGACTGTTTCAATACAGTCAGCAGTCTGTCTGACACAATCTGCATGGTTTCTTTCTGAGTGATATATTTGGATACTCCTTCTCTGGTGGTTGTCTTTACAAGTCTTAAATCCTTAATATCTCTTGATACAGTCGCCTGAGTTACTTCATACCCAAGCTTGATCAGCTCATTAGCCAGTTCTTCCTGTGTTGTTATTTCCTTCTTTTCAATGATTTCCAGAATTTTGATATGTCGTTCTTGTTTCATTCATCTCTCCCTGTTATACATTTTCTTTCTCAAGGTATCATAAAAACTTTTATTATTTACTTTTACGAGTTTCGCTTTCAATTTGCTTTTCTTTATTTCAATTTTCTCGTTACCTTCTAAAACAAATGATTTCTGACCATCTATGGTCATCAGACAGACTGAATTCTGATCACCTTTTACAATGATTTCTATTTCTGCGTCCTTTGATACCACAAAAGATCTGGAATGCATGACATGAGAACAAATCGGTGTGACCAGCATCAGATTTGCACCATGTTCAATGACTGGTCCTCCAGCTGACAGAGCGTATCCGGTTGACCCTGTCGGTGTTGATATGATCAGGCCGTCACCAGGAAATGAATCGACAAAAGAATGGTCAATATATAACTCCAGCGTTATGATTCTTGATAATTCCCCTCTCGAAATGACAAAGTCGTTCAAAGCATTGTCACGGTAGATTTCTTTATCATTCTTAATAATAACAGCATCAATCATCATTCTGTCAGTCACCTTATATTCACCACGAACAATTTGATTGATTGATTGATCAAGGTCTTTCATTTCAACTTCAGATAAAAAACCCAATGAACCCAGATTGATTCCTAGAATCGGAATGCCGAGTTTTGATGTTTGTCTTGCGATGTTTAAAAAAGTGCCATCACCACCTAAGGAGAAGATAATATCAACATTTTTAAGTTTTTCAGTATCAATTTGATCATCTTTTCCAACAGCTACATTATAGATTTCACAGGAATTGGCAGTATTTAACAGCTTACATATCTGTTTGCTGACGATCCTGTTCTTATCTTTTTCCTTGTTAGATATAATGGCATAAGTTTTGTTCATAATTTTATACATCCTCTGTATAATTATACAATATCACTTATAAACTTTCAATTAAAATTTTCAGACCAATTAAAATCAATATGCTGCCGCCCAGTATTTCAGCTCCTTTTCTGAAGAAAGTTTTAATTTTACATCCGAATAAAATTCCCAGATAAGAAACTGCAAATGTAACTATCATTATTTGAAAAGCCACCCAGAAAATATTAATATCAAGCATGGAGAAAGAAATTCCTGCTGCAAAAGCATCAATGCTGGTTGCAATGGCAAGAAGCAGAATCTTTTTAATCGTCAGTTGTATCACATCGCACTCTTCTTTTATTTTGAATGATTCCTTTATCATATGGGCACCTATCAGCAGAAGAATGACAAAAGCGATAATACCTGAATATTGATCTACACTTTTTCTGAATAAACTGGACATGAAATAGCCGAGTGTCGGCATCAGACCCTGGAAAAAACCGAAAGCAATCGCAAGCTTGAATTTATCTGAAGTCTTCTTGGCTGAATTTGATACTCCACAAGATATTGATACTGCAAAAGCATCCATTGACAAAGCAAGTGCCGTGATGAATACGAGATAAAAACTCATCCTATAATTTCCTCCAGTAATTTTTTCATTTTCATGACTGCTTTCCCCCGATGGCTGATAGAATTTTTTTCATCTTCAGTCAGTTCAGCAAATGTTTTATTATATTCACTGATGAAGAATATGGGATCATATCCAAACCCGTTAGTTCCTTTTGGTTCCAGAATTATAGTGCCATGGCAGACTCCTTCGACAAAATAGGTCTGCTCTCCGACAAGTATGCAAAGACATGAAATGAACATTGCTTTTCTTTTTTGTTCTTCAACATTAACCAGATTGCTGATGAGCAGCTTGTTATTGTCCTCATCTGTTGCATTTTCACCTGCATATCTTTTAGAATAGACTCCCGGTTGATTATCAAGTGACGGAACAATAAGCCCCGAATCATCTGCTATGATTATTTTATCTGTGAACTGTCTTATATCCAATGCTTTGATCAATGCATTGTCTTTGAATGTCTTGCCGTTTTCTTCAGGTTCTGATTGAATACCTAATTGAGATAAACTCAGTATTTTAAACTTCTCATTTCCAAGAATTCTCTGGATTTCACGAATTTTATGAAGGTTATTGCTGGCTATCACCATCTCAATCAAATTTAAACAATCCTCAATTCTTTCTTTTGTATTTTTATAAGTCTCAAAATGCTTTTCCTAGCGAACTTCAGCATGGTGTCAAGTTGCTCTTTGGAAAATGTCTTTCCTTCTGCTGTCCCCTGCAACTCCACAAAGTTCCCGTTCTCATCCATCACCACATTCATATCCACCATGGCTTTGCTGTCTTCCTCATAACATAAGTCAGTCATTACTTCACCTTCACAAATTCCCACACTGACTGCAGCGATGAAGCTGGTGACCGGGAAATCACTAATGACGTTATTTTCAACCAGTTTCTGTAAAGCCTGATATAATGCAATGAATCCTCCGGTAATCGATGCTGTTCTAGTACCTCCGTCAGCCTGTAGCACATCACAATCGATTATTATTGTTCTTTCGCCTAATTTACTTAGATCGACACAAGCCCTCAGAGAACGTCCTATAAGCCGCTGTATCTCACTGGCTCTGGCATTCATTTTAAGTGAGGTTATATCTCGTCTGTTTCTTGTCAGTGTCGCTCTCGGAAGCATATTATATTCAGCTGTGATCCATCCTTCCCCGCTGTCTTTCTTAAAAGGCGGCACCCCTTCTTCAATTGTCACATTACAAAGAACCTTTGTCTCACCGAATTCGATAAGAACCGATCCTTCCGGGTAGATGATAAAATCACTCGTGATTTTTATTTTTCTGTTCTGATTATTTTTTCTTCCATCTATTCTCATATTTTTCTCCTAATTATTCAGCAGGTATTCTATAATCCCGTTTTTCAGACCCAGTGCAAGCTTATCCTGATAACTGTCACTGCTAAGTCGCTTGCTTTCCTCATCATTAGTGATGAATCCCATTTCAACAATGACTGCAGGCATGAGGGATTTATTGGTAACAAGCATTTCATTTGTATGTATAAGTCCCATATCCTTGGCATTAGTCGCACTTATCAGATTGTTCTGAATGGTTCTCGCAAGGTCCTCTTCATCTTTATACATAACCAGTATTCCATTGACTGACTTATCATCATAAGAGTTGGAATGAATATTAACATATACACTGGCATTCAGCAGATTAGCAATGTCTGCCCGTTCATTCAAACCCACATACTCATCATTTTCACGAAGAAGATAACAGTTATATCCGGCTTCAGACAGAAGTTCGTAAGTCTTAATGGCTACTTTGAGATTGACATCCTTTTCAAGGACATCTCCGTTATAAGCTCCTCCGTCACTGCCTCCGTGCCCTGCATCAATGAAAATAAGGTCTGAATTATTATCAGGCTCAATCAAGGTGATTGTGGCATCATAATCTCTTGTATTCGTGTAATAAATCAGCGGCTTTTTTGCATTGAATTCAATGACTCTGTTATTTCCTTCAGTATATATGCTTATGTAATTCAGATAATCATCATTGATCACCAGTTTTTCATCTTTCACTTTAGATATGTAATCGTTACTTATGATCAGTTTATGAATCAGTCCGTTTTCTGAAACATCCTCCTGATAGAATTTTCTATTTTCAACATCCTTAGTTGACAGTTTTCCCTGATTAATTGTAATGTATTTTCTGACTGTGTCATTCCGATAAGTGAATACTCCGTCATTGATGGAAGTATAGAAAGTCAGTGTCAATGTCTTATTTTCAAATGACTCATCAAAATTAAAATTCCTGTTAAGTCTGATAATCATTTCAACAGCATCTTCTCCAATAGCAGATGCAGATACGTTTTCAACAATCCCAGTTTGATTCTGAATGAAAAACTGATTATCAGCCACATTTCTTCCAGCAATATTGACCATTAAATAATAGTCATTCGTATTGGTATGAAAACTGTAATTCTCAGAAATATTCTTAATTATCACTGAGTCCTCAGTGATTTCAATATCAATGTTATCAATTTTTACCGGTGTTGCTGAAGGGGTTGACACAGTACTTGGTTCAGGGGTACCTGAAGTTTCATCTTCCGAACCGCTGAATACTGTATTTGCCAGTAAAAAGTAAATTCCACCGACAGAAATAAGAAGTATTAGTAACGATGCTACTAATACTAATATGAATTTATTTTCTCTTTTATGCTTTTCCAATTTTTTCACCTTATGTATTCTAATGTTTTTACAATTCCTTCTTTCATTCCAGAAGCAATCTTACTTTGATATTCGGAGTCCTGCAGGGCAGCAAGTTCTTCTTTATTGGTGATGAAACCACACTCAACCAGCACAGAAGGCATTGTCGTATCTCTAAGCACTACCAATTTATCTCTATCGATTATACCTAAATCTTTCGCCTCTGTCGAGAGTATAATTTCTTTTTGAATCATTGTAGCCAGCAACTTCCCGTTTGGTTTACTTGTGTTGACTGCACCAGGATAAGCCAGTGTCATGATTCCTTTGAAACCAGGATCGTCCAGCGCATTGATATGAACACTTACAAACATGGTCGCACCCATGGCATTGGCAATGTCTGCTCTTTCATATATTCCGACAAATTCATCGGTTTCTCTTAAAATAAATGTCTTGATGTTCTGTTCCTCAAGCATTTCCTTCAGTGCAAGACTGATGTCAAGGTTTAAATTGGATTCATAGATATCTCCATTGATGGCTCCTGGGTCAAATCCTCCATGGCCTGGATCAATAATGACAAATTTTCCTTCAATATATGGCAGTATATTAATATGGCTGTTACTGGTTTCCGCATTAATATAATAAATGAATTTCTTTTTCGCATTAATGATGACAGTCACTTTTTCTCCTGATCTTTCCACATAAATGCTGTTTAAGTACTCATCATTGACATAAACCTGTCCTGCAGCAATTTTTTTACCTGGATCACTGAAAGTAATTTTATATGTTAATCCGTCATCAGAAATGTTCTGAGTATAATATTTGATTTTAGCATCGGCTTTACTTGCAAGTGAAATGGAATTGATCTGAATATATTTCCTGTCACCGAAATTAAAATAGTCAACCCCTTTAACGGTCGGACTGGTTATGACCAAGGTCAGATTATCTGAATTTTTCAACAAGTCAAATGTGCATTGTGCCACTGTTGAGATCTCATACCTGGTCGACCCGTTATATGGGTAAGCTTTAACTTCTGTAATCAGCTCATTATTTCCTGGAAGTGTAAATTCCTGTGATATAACCTGATTCGGAATGTCTATGACAAATCTGAAAGGATCTGACAGTCTGAACAAGTTATATCCGCTGTAATCTGTTACATTGATTCTGACAGAGTTATTGACGATTTCAAATGGAATGGTTTCCTGACTGAAACTGCCATCTTTCGAAACAACAAAAATGATTCCCCCATTTTCCTGATAAATGGAATACGCGAATTTTTCTTTCAGGTCAAATACTATCCTGCTGGTTTTATCCTCATTGACTGATGTTCTGATGGCATTGAATGTTTCGCCTGATGAGGTGTCTACTGACACATCAAAATCTCTGATATCCACCACCAGACGATCAGGGTTTTCAAGCAACATTGAATTGACGATTTCAAAACTGCCGTTGAATATGAATTTATCAGAAAGAGTTCCGCTGATAAAGGAAAAGCTGTCTTCTGTTTCCGCTGTTTCTTCAATTTGTACAGAATCAAGGTACTCATTGGTGAAAAGCCTGTAAATATCAAAAGGAGCATATGAAACTCCTTCAATAATGACTACTTCATATTCATAACTTACTTTATTTCCATTTATGAAGATACTGCTGCTTGAATTTTTGACCATGATCTGATTACTGTTATGAGTGATGGATATGCTCTTTGTATCATTATCCCAGGCAATAATACCTTCAAATGCTTCAGTTAAAGCTCTTAATGGTAAATACTTATGATCGCTGATTGTTTTAATCTTGACAGAACGGACAGAGGTGCTGTTCCCCGATATTTTACTGACAAGTAAGCTTTCATCAGTCATTGTGACTTTGAAATCCGCAGCAAAAACAGGTTGGCTGAATATGGTGATGATTAACAGTAAAATGATGAATGAGAGAATTTTTTTCATAGATACCTTCCTATGTTTTTCTTTTGTATGTGCTTATTATATTATAATAAAATTAAATTGTAAATAAATCAGTCCCAAGTAATCTTATCTTTAAAGTCTGATGTTCTGTACGAATGAATGCAACCGCAATATTTCTGTCTGTAGATTCCTTTTTCTCTTGCCATGTTCTGCCCTTCTCTGTAATTTGGTCTGAAATCATAATAAAAGAATTCAACCTCGTATTCATTGGCAAGTGCTTTGGCAATATCTTTAATCTTCTCATGGTCTTGATACGGACTGATGAGCAAAGAAGAAGTAAAATGAGTGAATCCATGTTCCTTTGCGAATTTAACAGTAGTTTCAAGCCTGTCTTTATAACAAAAATCACAGTTATCGCTTTGCTTTTCCCATTTCACCTGCATAAAAGAAGGTAAGTGAAACAATTCAGTGTTCTCGTCTTGCATGAATTTCTTCAGATGTTCGAATCGTTTCATATATTCTTTATATGGATGAATATTGGGGTTATAAAATAAGCTTGAATAATCAATACCATTTTCTTTAAGGTAATGACTGATGTAGACCAGACATGGTGCACAGCATGTATGAACGAGTAATTTCATTTCATTTTTCATATTTGATTCCCAGATGCTTATATCCATGTTCTGTTACTACTCGTCCTTTTGGTGTTTTCTTGATAAAACCAAGCTGCAGCAGAAATGGTTCATACACATCTTCAATTGTTTCTTTTTCTTCGCTGATGCTTGCTGATAAAGTATCTAATCCGACAGGGCCTCCACCGAATTTATGGACAATTGCTTCAAGCATCAGTCTGTCAGTGGCATCGAGCCCGATTTTATCCACTTCAAGTTTGTTGAGACTTATATCAGCAATCTCTTTGTCAATGACATTCATATTTTCTATCTGAGCAAAATCTCTGACTCTTTTCAGCAGTCGGTTAGCTATTCTCGGTGTCCCTCTGGATCGTTTGGCTATTTCATGAGCTCCATATTCGTCTATTTCAATATTAAGTATGGAGGCTGACCGTTTGACAATGGTTTTTAACTGATCGGTAGTATAGATTTCAAGTCGCGCAATGACTCCGAATCTGTCCCTGAGAGGTGATGTAAGCATCCCGGCTCTTGTAGTCGCTCCTATCAGTGTGAATTTAGGAAGGTCAAGCCTTATGCTTCTGGCACTTGGTCCCTTTCCTATGATGATATCAAGTGCAAAATCTTCCATGGCAGGATACAGAATTTCTTCAACTGTTCTGTTTAACCGATGAATCTCATCAATGAAAAGCACATCATTTTCTGCAAGATTAGTCAGTATAGCTGCCAGATCTCCTGCTTTCTCAATGGCTGGTCCACTGGTAATCCTTATATTGACTCCCATTTCATTGGCAATGATATTGGCAAGGGTAGTTTTTCCGAGACCAGGTGGTCCATATAAAAGCACATGATCAAGAGACTCACTTCTCTCCTTGGCAGCCTGAATGAAAATTTTAATGTTTTCTTTCGCTTTTTTCTGTCCGATATATTCATCAAAAGTTTTCGGTCGTAAGTTGTTCTCGTTGAAATCCTGACTGATGAAACTGGATTCAATTGTTCTTTCTGTTTCCATATAGCTGCTCCATTACTATAATTTCATTAAGGCTTTGCGTAATATATCTTCTATTCTATCATTTTCCTGATATACATTCATAATCACTTTTTTAGCATCTGAAGATTTGAATCCCAGTACCATCAATGCCATCTCCGCTTCTTCAAGAATGACTTTGTCAAATATGATTTCTGACTCCTGCTCAAGTTTATTGATGTCCAGAGATTTGAATTTATCTTTCAGTTCCAGAATGATTCTTTCAGCAGTTTTCTTGCCGACACCGTTTGCTTTAGCAATTTTCTTATCATCATTGGTGGCGATTGCTACAGCCAGTTCGTCTGCTTTCAAAACAGAAAGTACTGATAATGAAGCTTTTGGTCCCACACCTGAAATGCTGATCAGCATTTTAAAAAGCTGTAATTCCTCTTTGGTAACAAATCCGTAAAGCAGAAAAGCATCCTCTTTCACATGAAGATAAGTATATATGGTGACTGCTTCACCAACTGTAATTTCTGAAAGGCTGTTAAAAGAAGTATTGATTCCATACCCGATACCATGATTCTCGACAATGATCTTATATTCTTCTTTAGCAACGGCTTTACCACTGATATATTCGTACATCATATCCCCTTATCAAATCGTTCATTATATGAATGAGCATGACAGATGGCAATAGCCAGTGCATCTGCCACATCATCCGGCTTTGGCACTTCAGACAGATTCAATAAGACTTTGACCATCTGCTGTACCTGTTTCTTGTCTGCTCTTCCATACCCGCAGACTGCCTGTTTAACCTGTAACGGTGTATATTCAAAAACTTTTTTTTCATTCAGCGCACCGCATAATAAAGCGATTCCTCTTCCATGCCCCACTTTTATAGCAGTTTTAGTATTGGTATTGAAAAACAGCTCTTCAACGGCAACTGCATCAACATGATGCGTTATAATCAGTTTATTGATTTCATTATAGATGGTCAGCAGTCTGTTTGAAAACGGTATTTCCTTTGCTGTGCTGATATCTCCGAATGCGATGATTCTGAACTTGTTTCCCACATGTTCGAGTACTCCATATCCAGTGATGGCATAACCAGGGTCAATCCCCAATATTATCATAGTACCTCTCAAAATGAATATTTAAAAATATTATTGCATATTTATACACTTTAATATATAATGCTCATAATATAAATATTTTATCATACTTGAGGAGGAATTTGTATGAATAATAAAGAGAAATTTTTACTGGCTTATTCAGGAGGACTGGACACTTCCATTATCATCACCTGGCTGAAAGAAAATTATGACTGTGATGTCATCTGCATGGCAGCAGATGTCGGACAAGGTGAAGAACTGGCTCCTTTGCATGAGAAAGCCAAAAAATCCGGAGCGCTCAAGTTATATATAGAAGATCTGAAAGATGAATTTGTAAACGATTTCGTCTTCCCCACACTAAAAGCGTCAGCGGTCTATGAAAATAAATATCTGCTGGGTACTTCTTTTGCAAGGCCCATCATTGCCAAGCGTCTGGTTGAAATCGCAATCGCAGAGAACTGCACTGCCATCGTACATGGCTGCACTGGTAAAGGAAATGACCAGGTCCGTTTTGAATTGACAATCAAAGCGCTTGCGCCGCATATGAAAATTATTGCTCCATGGAGAATCTGGAATATCAAGTCCCGTGAAGACGCCATTGATTATGCCAACGAAAGAGATATTCCAATCCCTGTCACCAAAAAAGATAATTACAGCCGTGACCGCAATCTGTGGCACTTGAGTCATGAAGGAAGCGACCTTGAAAGCCCTGGGAATGAGCCTGATTATCAGAAGTTATTGAAATTGTGCAGTACTCCTGAAAATGCACCTGATCAGCCTGAATATGTGGAACTCTATTTTGAAAAAGGAATTCCGGTAAAACTAAATGGCGAAGCCCTTGACGGAGTATCTTTAATTGAAAAGCTGAATGTCATTGGCGGCAAAAACGGCATTGGAATCATTGACATCTGTGAGAACAGACTGGTGGGTATGAAATCAAGAGGCGTTTACGAAACTCCAGGTGGAACCATTCTGTATTATGCTCATAATGAACTTGAATACCTGTGTCTTGACAAGGAAACCTATCACTACAAGGAACTGGTATCAAAGAAGTTTGCAGAAATGGTCTATAACGGCCAATGGTATACCCCTTTAAGAGAAGCATTAAGCGCTTTTGTTGACAGCACTCAGCAAAATGTGACCGGATATGTTAAAATGAAATTATATAAAGGCAATATCAGTTCAGCAGGAACCACCTCAGATTATTCCCTTCATGATCTTGAACTCTCTTCTTTCGGAGAAGATGATGTGTATAATCAGAAAGATTCTGAAGGATTCATCAATCTGTTTGGCTTACCTCTGAAAGTGAAAGCATTGATGGAAATGAAAAACAAGGAAAAATAATATGAAACTATGGTCTGGAAGATTTAATAAAGAAACAGATAAAATGACTAATGATTTCAACTCATCCATTTCATTTGACAAGCGTTTGTACAAACACGATATTCTTGGCAGCATTGCCCATGCGACAATGCTTGCCAAATGTCATATCATCACAGATGAAGACAGTCAGCTGATTATCAGAGGTCTTAAAAAAATCATGAGTGATATTGAAACAGGTATTCTTCTTTTTGATGAAAACTCAGAAGACATCCATATGTTCATTGAATCTGAACTGACTGAAAGAATCGGCGAGCCTGGGAAAAGATTACACACCGGAAGAAGTCGCAATGATCAGATTGCTTTGGATACAAGAATGTATGTCAAAGATGAAATCACTTCCTTAAAATTATTGATTCATGAATTTCTGACGACGATTGTCACCATTGCTGATTCACACCTTAACAGTATCATGTCAGGTTATACTCATCTGCAGAAAGCGCAGCCAGTCACTTTAGCTCATCACATGATGGCTTATTTTGAAATGTTCAGTCGTGATTCTGAAAGACTGGATGATGTGTATAAAAGAGTAGATCAGATGCCTCTTGGAAGCGGTGCTCTTGCTACGACAACCTATCCCATTGACAGAGAAATAGTCAGAGAATTACTGGGATTCAGCACCATAACTGAGAACTCCATGGACAGCGTCAGTGACCGTGATTATATCATTGAACTTCTCTCCTGCATTTCAATGGTCATGATGCATTTATCACGGTTTTCTGAAGAGATCATTTTATGGTCAACCAGTGAGTTTTCATATATAGAGCTTGATGATGCTTTCAGCACCGGAAGTTCTATCATGCCGCAGAAAAAAAACCCTGACATTGCTGAACTTGTAAGAGGAAAAACAGGAAGAGTCTATGGAAATCTGCTGACTTTACTGACTGTGATGAAAGGATTACCTCTCGCCTATAACAAGGACATGCAGGAAGATAAGCCTGCTTTGTTCGATAGCATTGATACCGCCAAGATATCACTTAACACTTTTAACAGCATGCTTAAAAGCGCAAAATTCAAAACAGAACGCATGTATGAAAACGCCTCAATGGGGTTCACCAATGCTACTGACCTGGCTGATTATCTTGTCAAGAAATCACTCCCGTTTCGAAGTGCTCATGAGATAACAGGAAAACTCATTGCCTATTGTCTGGATGAAAACAAATCATTGAGTCAGCTCTCTATAAACGAGTATAAGCAGTTTTCCGACTTGATTGATAATGATGTTTATGAAGCCATAAAAATGGAAACCTGTGTCAATAAAAGAGATGTACCAGGCGGTCCGTCTCAGGAAGCTGTTTCTGCACACATTTTAAGAGCTAAAAAATTTCTTGACGGTTAATATTCATACACTTTAGTATAAATGGAAGGATCCTTGAACATTTCAACTTCCTTCCCTTTTTTTACATAATAAGCATCATAAGTAGTGTCAATCACCATCCATTTTCCATTGATCAGCACTTCATTCCATGCGTGATATTCAGTTGTATAGCTCGCATATCCCGTGACAAGTTTTGTCGGGACACCCTGACTTCTGAGCATACCTGCCAGAAGTGATGAGAAGTCATAACAGATTCCCATCTGTGAATGAAAAGTATCATCAATCACCGGAAGATAACTGGCATTTTTGACATTTGAATATTTATTGCTGTCATACGAATAATTGAAAATAATAAGTTCATATAATCTTGCTTTCTGGATCAGACTTTCCACGGTTTCATACACGATTTTCTCTGCATAATCAATGCTGTCCATATTTTCATTCCATTTTACATTCTGAATGGAATTCAGATAGATGCTTTCACTATCTGATACAGACAGATTCACCTTGACAGCATAGACTGATGTATATGAAATACCGGTTGTATTCATCATGATTTTAATATCATAATCACCATTTCCGAATGTCAGTGAAAATGAGTCTGTCAAATTATTTGTCAGGCTGTAAAAAACTTTCTCATCGCCTTTTGCTATCTTAAGCATATACTTTTTTCCTGTATCAGAAGAATAATTGACACTTATTATTCCTTTGGTCAGGTTTGAAGTATCAACATTATATGTCGCGGCATAGGCGGTGACTGAAATTGTTATTGCAAGTACAAAGATCGTCAGTAATAGTAAATACTTTATTATACGTTTCATTTTTTCTCCATTGGTAGTCGGCTACCATACTTTATAAAAAGCTTAGGTCCTTTGTCTTTGCGTCCTCCCCTTTAGGAAAGTTTGCCCGTTCACTGGTAAATTTATTATACCACACAGATTTTTAATCTTCAAATTTTCCATCAAAATAGGTAATGCTGTCATCAATGACAAAAGGTTTCTGAACTTCCATCCATTTAAGAACGGTAACCTTTTTGTTATCAACCTGCAAAGTCACTTCTACCCACTTATCTTTTATATCGGCATCATAAGCAATATAATCAATGTACTGAATACCGTTTTCTGTTCTGTTGACATAAGCTTCAGGACCATCTTCAATTATTTTAATATAAGTCATGTTTGCAATCTTGTCCAGCACATAATAGTCACTGATCCAGACCTTTGTTTTATCTGTCAGTTTCTCATTTGAAACTGAAGTCATCAATGCGGTCAGAGATAAAATGATCAGAACAAGAAGAAACACCACCACTAGGACACTGGCACCGCCTTTTTCATTTTTCAACATCTTTTTCAAGTAAATTATTCTCATTTTACTCCTTGAAGATAACAGAAGCAGTAAGCTCGTTACCTAAAATCATTTTGTCATTTTTAAATGCAGAGATAACCATATAACCAGTGAAATGATCAAGCACAATTTCTGTATGGACTGTCACACCATATTGATCATATAGCTGATTGATTATGATAAGATTGCCCTCTGTTTTAAATTCAGCATTTTCAAAATAATTGTCCTGGTACAGCTGATTTATTGAGTCAAGACTGTTCATGACCTCAACTACATTGGCACACTCATTGATGGCAAACTGCTTGTCAACTGTTCTGTCATTGACTTTCGATGCAAGAATGAAAATCTGAAGGACAAAACCGCATATCAGCGCCAGTGCTGCAATGGCAATGATGATTTCAACCATGGTAAACGCTTGTTCATTGTTGTACTTTTTAATCATCGGTCCGCCCTGAATGTTATCATGTTTCTCAATGTTCTAAGCTCATCATTAAACTTGAAACTTGTGGTGACAACGATTCCTTTCCCTTCCTTATAATCTTCCATGCTCACATTCTGAACTTCAATAATTTTCTCACTGAAATCGATGGAAGGCATTTGAGTCTGGTCAGTGTAACATTCATAAAGCACACCATCACTGAAAAAAACATAAGTGACCAGTCCTTCTTCTTCACCTGAATGCTTGATGACAAGTACATTTTCCCCTCGATAAAATGAATGTTTCAGCAATATGGCATCACGTTCATCATTCTGTTTGATTTTCAGATTGATATATGAACTGGCTATTCTCGCTTTTTCAAAATTTTCTTTGTTTTCAAGTATTTTATGATATGAGTGACTACCTCCTTCAACTAGTAAGAAAATAGCCAGAGTGATGATGATTAATAAAATCATAACCATTACAGATTCAATTGTATTGTTTCTGTCTCTGAATTTCAATTAACCGCCTCCTTGATAATCACCGGAAACACTTTCAGTATCGGCATTATATTGGATGCGAAAATTTCGTAGTGGTAGATATATTTGTCTGTGTTAATGATAATTCCATAATTTTCTTTAAGATACTCAAGATCCGGTGGGTAACTTCCTTCCAGAGCATAGCATTGCACAATAGCCTGTTTAATTGTTTTTTCAACAGTTTTCACCTGATTTTCAGCATAGTTATTATCAATTGATTTAATTGAGAATATGACAATCAGTGAAAACAGAAAGATAATCATAATAGAAATAATGGATGATTTGTTAAAGTCCATCAGATCACCTATCCTATTGAATTCATGATTTCAATAACCGGGAAAATAATGGATATCAGAATCACACCGACAATCAGTGAAATCAGAATAATCAGAACAGGTTCCAAAACTGTAGTTAATTTTTCAAGTCTGTAATCCAGCTGTTCTTCCATTTTATCTGCTGCCTGGTCAAGTACCTCATCAAGATGTCCCGTTCTATGAGCCACCTGAAACATTCTTCTGTATATATTAGGAAACATGTCAAGCTTTTCAAAAGCAAGATTGATGTCCTGTTCATTTTTTAAAAGGATTGAAGCCATATCCAGTTTCTTTTTGATGATATTGTTGTTGATGACTGGTTTAATCATGTCGAATGACAGTGCAAGTGCGATACCGCTTTTAATCAGCATAGCCAGATTTTTTGCGATGATGACAGAATAATAAGTCGTCTCGATTCCTTTTCTGAAAGGTAATGTCAATCTAAGCTGATCAAAGAAATTCTGGAAGCTGCTCATTTTACTGAAAATTTTATAAACGATGTAGATAAAAATGATAATTCCCAGTATTAGAAGGATATTATCACCCAGAAATATCCCTGTGCTTATAATGCTCTTGGTAAATGAATTCACTTCTCCCCCTAAAGATAACAGGATGTCATTAAATAGAGGAATAACTTCTACAATCAGAAGGACAACAACACTTAGCATCAGCAGAGTCAAAATAATGGGATATGTAATGGCTGATCTGATTTTCTTTGATATTTTACTGTCTTTTTCATAAGATTCAGAAATGCGATTCAGCATGATATCAATATTACCACTGTCAGCACCGATGTCGATCATGCTGATAAAATACGGTGATAAGATCTCTTCTTCCTGCTCAATGGCTTTCTTCAGTGAATAACCGTTATTGATATTCACTTTAATACGATCGCACAGTGCTGCAATCGCCTTTTCTTTTGACTGCGATTTGATTAATTCAAGACCTTCCTGAATAGAAATATCAGAATTGATGACCATCGCCAGTTCTCTTGAAAACAGTGAAATTTCTTCATAAGAAAGCTGTTTATACTTTTTCATCTCTTACCTCATTATTTTAGCGACATATACTCGTTAAACAATTGAACATCATGAGCTTTCAGTCTGGCTTCATCAACATCGATGATACCCTGTTTACATAAGTTCGATAAATTCTTTTCTAATGAATGCATCCCGCTTATTGATCCAGTCTGTATCAGACTGTTGATCTGATAGTGTTTCCCTTCTCTGATCAGGTTTCTGATGGCAGGGTTAACCACCAGTACCTCTGTGGCGAGGACCAGCCCATTGCTGTCTTTTCTTGGAATCAGCTGCTGTGACACCACTCCCTCAAGCACTGTTGAGAGCTGACTTTTTATCTGATTCTGCTGTACATTAGGAAAGGCATCTATGATTCTGTCGATTGATTTAACTGCACCGCTGGTGTGAAGTGTTGATAGTACCAGATGTCCGGTCTCAGCTGCTGTCAAGGCAATCTGAATCGTTTCAATATCTCTCATCTCTCCAACCATGATGACATCAGGATCTTCTCTTAACGCAGATTTCAAAGCATCAGCAAATGAAAGTGCATCATCACCGATTTCTCTCTGAGTGACCATGCTTTTCTGGTGTCTGTGCAGATATTCAACCGGATCTTCAATTGTAATGATATGATAATTGTAATTTTTATTAATGAGATCAATGATACTGGCCAGCGTCGTTGATTTTCCACTGCCTGTTGCACCGGAAATCAGTATCAGTCCTTTAGTTTTTTCAGTAAATGATTTTAAAACATCCGGAAGGCCCAGTTCGCTGAATTCAGGAATCTCAAGCGGTAATGTTCTGATGGCGATGGCATAGGTACCTCTTTGCTTATATATGTTGCATCTGAACCGGCCAAGATTTCTTTTAGAATATGAAAAGTCAATGACCTTGTTATCGAGAAGTGTCTTATATTTGTTTTCATCAAGATATTCTTCAATGATATTATTAATGATATCAGGTGTCATTTTTTCAGTACTCGGAATCTCTACCAGTCTAGAATTAGTTCGCATTAATGGTTTGCTGCCTGCGCAAAGATGCAAATCTGTGGCTTTGTATTTCATGGTTTCAACTAATAAGAAGTCCATATATTCCGAATATTTATTTTCCATGATCATCCTCTCTGTTTAATGACATCCTAATATTTTTTTACTTTCTTATCCAGTGCTTTTCCCATGCTAATCCATGAATCTCTCAATTTATACCGGGTATCCACGTTATAAATACAATCAATGGCATCATTCAGTTTTCTTCTCATGTCATGATATTTATGAATATCAAATTCCTCTACATTTAATAAGTCTTCCATTTCTGAAATCCACTTGTCGAGGCTATGTCCTTCTTCATTTAATTCTTCTAATTTTTTCTTCATATGAGAAACAACCAGCTTAACTGCTTTTCTTTTTATTTCTTCATCAGTCTGAATTTTTTTTGTCATTTCGGCATCTCCTCATCTAAATTTATGTACATAAAACATTACTAATATATAGATAAAAGCAAAAAATAATATTTATCACTTACTTAAATTTTAACATAAATAAATAAATTATGTAAAGTATTTAAAATTTATATGAAATATAGTATGATTTCACTATGAATTGGATAGAATATTACCAAAATTTATATCATAAATTCAGTCAGCTGACTCCTCTGTATTTTGACTGTGGTCAATTATGCAGCAAAATATGCTGTGCTGACAATGACAAAGGGATGATTCTTTTCCCTCATGAGGAATCATACATTGAAAGTCTGTCTCTTGATTATAGAATTCAGGAAAATGAAGGATATCATTTCCTGTTCTGCAATGGTTCATGCGAAAGAGATTTCAGACCACTTGCCTGCATCATGTTTCCTCTCTTTCCTTTTCTCTATGAAGATGGAAGACTTGATCTGAAATTGGATACAAGAGGTAAAAACCTGTGTCCTCTATGTTCTGTGGATATGGAAGAACTACGGTTACAGCCTCTGTTCAGGCTCAGATTGTTCAAGCTTTTCACGGTAATGATTAAAAATGAAGAAATCAGTGATTATTTAAAAAAGCTGACGCTTGAATTGATAGAAATTGAACGGTTCATGTTTTGACTCTGATTTTCTCATTTATTATACCTGTGCTGGTGATAGGAGAAGCAAAGTACTTGGGTTATTGTCATGTTAAAAAAGGTGCATTCATTAAATGAATGCACCTTTATATCGATATGTTTTTTATTGAAATTATTTCTTGAATTTCAGTACTGCCTGTGCAGCTGCCAGTCTTGCGATCGGTACTCTGAATGGTGAGCAGGAAACATAATCAAGTCCTGCTTTATAACAGAATTCAATCGATGAAGGATCTCCTCCATGTTCCCCGCAGATACCAAGTTTAATATTTGGTCTGGTCTGTTTTCCAAGTTTACAGGCCATTTCAACAAGCTTACCAACTCCAGTCTGATCTAATCTTGCAAACGGATCAGATTCATATATCTTTTTCTCATAATAGTCACTCAGGAATTTTCCTGCATCATCTCTGCTGAATCCAAATGTCATCTGAGTTAAATCATTGGTACCAAATGAGAAGAACTCTGCTTCTTTAGCGATTTCATCTGCCAAAAGCGCAGCTCTTGGTATTTCAATCATTGTTCCCACTTTGTATTCCAGCTTGACTCCGCTTTCTCTGATTTTCGCATCAGCTGTCATGACTACCTGATCTTTTACATATTTCAGTTCTTTTACATCTCCGACTAATGGAATCATGATTTCTGGAACGACATTCATTCCCCTTTTATTAACATTGATCGCTGCTTCAATGACAGCTTTTGTCTGCATCACTGCAATCTCAGGGAAAGAAATCGATAAGCGGCAGCCTCTGTGTCCCATCATAGGATTGAATTCATGAAGTTCTGCTCCTTTTTCCTTCAGTGATTCATAAGTGACATTCATTTCTTTTGCCAGTGCTCTGATGTCGTCTTCCTCTGTAGGCAGGAATTCATGAAGTGGTGGATCCAGGAATCTGATAGTCACAGGATATCCGCCCATTGCTTCAAAGATACCTTCAAAGTCACTTCGCTGCATTGGAAGTAATTTCTCGAGTGCTTTTTCTCTCTGTGTCACATTATCAGCCAGAATCATTTCTCTGACTGCTTTGATTCTGTCAGCTTCAAAGAACATATGCTCAGTCCTGCATAACCCGATCCCTTCAGCACCGAATTTGATAGCTGTTTTGGCATCATTAGGTGAGTCTGCATTGGTTCTGACTTTCATGGTTCTGATTTCGTCAGCCCATGTCATGAAGGTGGAAAAGTCACCAGTCATTTCTGGTTCAACTGTTGGTAATTTACTTCCATAAACATTTCCTAAAGAACCATCAAGTGAAATCCAGTCTCCTTCATTGAATCTTGTCCCGTCAGTTAATGTGAAGAACTTTTCTTCTTCGTTGATTCTGATGTCTCCGCAGCCTGATACACAGCAAGTTCCCATCCCTCTGGCAACCACTGCGGCATGAGAAGTCATTCCGCCTCTGGCAGTCAGAATCCCTTGTGAAACATGCATTCCTTCGATATCTTCCGGAGAGGTTTCAAGTCTGACTAATATGATGAATTTTTCACCGGCTTTATGAGCCTTTGAAGCCTCTTCTGCTGTGAAATATACCTTTCCGGTAGCAGCTCCTGGTGAAGCGGGTAATCCTTTTGCGATAATTTTCGCCTGTTTAAGTGCTTTGGTTTCAAACATGGGATGCAGCACAGCATCGAGTTGCTTCGGATCTACTTTCAAGAGAGCCTGTTCTTTAGTCAGCATACCTTCCTTGACAAGATCAACAGCTATTTTAAGTGCTGCATGAGCAGTTCTTTTCCCGTTTCTGGTCTGCAGAAGAAACAGTTTTCCTTTTTCAATGGTAAACTCAATATCCTGCATATCATGATAGTGATTCTCAAGGTTCTGAGCAATTTCCATAAACTGATTGTAAATTGCTTTATTTGTATCCTTCAACTCGGAAATTTTTCTAGGAGTTCTGACACCAGCAACCACATCTTCACCCTGAGCATTCATCAGGAATTCACCCATCAGCACTTTATCCCCGGTTGACGGGTTTCTTGTAAAAGCAACACCTGTTCCGGAATCATCTCCCATGTTCCCGTAAACCATTTCCTGAATATTGACAGCAGTTCCGATATTATGAGGAATATCATTCAAGCGTCTGTAAACATTAGCTCTCTCGTTATCCCATGATCTGAAAACAGCTTTAATCGCTTCTTGAAGCTGAACTTTTGGATCCTGAGGAAATTCTGTTCCCATTTCCTTTTTATAGATGGCTTTGAATTCACTAAGAACATACTTCATATCATCCGCTGTCAGCTGAGTATCAAATTCCACCCCTTTTTCTTCTTTTATCGCATCGAGTCTTCTTTCAAATTTTGATTTTTCAACTCCGATAACCACATCTGAAAACATCATGACGAATCTTCTGTAACTGTCATAAGCAAATTTAGCATTTCCTGTCAGTTCAGCCAACCCTTCCACTACACTGTCATTAAGACCCAGATTCAATACTGTGTCCATCATTCCAGGCATGGAAACTTTCGCTCCGCTTCTGACAGAAACTAGAAACGGATTGCTTTTATCACCCAGTTTCTTTCCTACGGTTGTTTCTGTTTTTATTAATGCCTCATCAATTTGTTTTTGTATATCGTCAGCAATGACTTTACCGTCTTCATAATATCTGGTACAGGCTTCTGTAGAAACAGTAAACCCTCTTGGAACAGGTAAACCTATATTCGTCATTTCAGCTAAGTTAGCTCCTTTACCGCCGAGTAAGTCTTTCATGGCAGCGCTTCCCTCAGTGAATAAGTATACATACTTTTTCATTATATTAATCCTCCATTTAAAAATTTATATTTTCCTCAAGAAAGTCTGCCAGCTTATCGATGGCTATTCTTTCCTGTTTCATTGTATCTCTGTATCTTACGGTCACACATTGGTCTTCAAGAGAGTCAAAGTCAAATGTAAAGCAATATGGTGTTCCGATTTCGTCCTGTCTTCTATAGCGTTTTCCGATACTTCCTGCATCATCATATTCACAGTTGAATTTTCTGCTGATTGTCTGAAACACCTCATCCGCCTGTTCAGAGAGTTTCTTTGAAAGCGGCAGCACTGCTGCTTTAACAGGTGCAAGCGCATTATGGAATCTCATAACTACTCGCATGTCATTATCATCAATCATTTCTTCATCATAAGCTTCACATAGAAAAGCCAGCAGCAGTCTTTCCACCCCAACTGCCGGTTCAACGACATAAGGAACATATTTCTCGTTAGTGACAGGATCAAAGTAGTTCAGATCTTCATTTGAAAATTCCATATGCTGTTTTAAATCGTAATCAGTCCTGTCAGCAATTCCCCAGAGTTCTCCCCAGTTAAACGGGAACTTATATTCGATATCTGTCGTTGCATTTGAATAGAATGAAAGTTCTTCTTTAGCATGATCTCTTAATCTGATGTTTTCTTTGTTCAGTCCCAGAGAAAGAAGCCATTTATAGCAGAAATCTTTCCAGTATGCGAACCATTCAAGGTCTGTACCAGGTTCACAGAAAAACTCCATTTCCATCTGTTCGAATTCTCTTGTCCTGAATATGAAGTTACCAGGAGTGATTTCGTTTCTGAAAGATTTACCGATTTGACCGATACCAAATGGAATTTTCTTTCTGGTGGTACGCTGCACATTCTTGAAGTTAACGAAAATACCCTGTGCTGTCTCAGGTCTCAGATAGATTTCAGAAGCACTGTCTTCAGTGACCCCCTGGAATGTCTTGAACATCATATTGAATTTTCTTACATCCGTAAAATTGTGTTTTCCGCAGGAAGGACAGGCAATATTCTTTTCCCTTATGTATGAGATCAGTTTTTCATTATCCCATCCGTCAATGACTGTATCAAGTGAATTTTCAAGATTATAATCCTCTATCACCTTGTCAGCTCTGTATCTGGTGTTGCATTCCTTGCAGTCAATTAAAGGATCAGTAAATCCTCCCACATGACCAGAAGCGACCCACACTCTAGGGTTCATGAGAATTGCACAGTCAAGGCCTGTATTCAGCTGATTCTCCTGAATGAATTTCTTCCACCATGCTTTTTTTATGTTATTCTTGAGTTCCACACCCAGTGGGCCGTAGTCCCAGGCATTCGCCAGGCCATCATAGATTTCAGAACCTGGAAATACGAATCCTCTTCTTTTGGCAAGAGAAACTATTTTCTCCATTGTTTTTTCTACCGTCATGCTTTTACTCCATAATTATTTACTGAAATACATTTCACTGAACCTTCTTCAATTTCTTTCGTGGCAATTGTCAAAGGATTTTTTTCGGGTCCTTTATAGAAAGGCTCATACCCGGCCTGAATCTGTCTTGCTCTCTTTGCGACAGCAATCACGATATTGAATCGGATATAGTCTTTCTTTCTTAATTGTTCAAGTGATGGTTTTGATATCATTTTTTTCTCCTTGCTATTTTATATTTCCTGAATTCTTTTATATTTTAATCTTTCAGATTTGATAATGCCGTGAACTTCCTCTGCTGCAATCTCTAAATCATCATTGATTACTACATATTCATACTGGTTGACATATCTTAGCTCTGCTTCAGCTTTGTTCATTCTCTTGTTGATGGTTTCTTCATTTTCCGTATTTCTTCCTGATATTCTTTTCCTAAGTTCTTCCATTGAAGGAGGTGTCAAAAATATCATCACTGAATCAGGCCACATTTCCTTGACATTCAGAGCTCCTTCAACCGTTATCTCAAGGATGACATCCAGACCCTTATCTGTCATTTCCTCAATGAACTTCTTAGGAGTTCCGTAATAATTACCCACATATTCGTCCCATTCAATCAGTTCTTTATTGATAATCATTCTTTCGAATTGTTCTCTGGATACAAAAAAGTAATTCACACCATCAGATTCATTGCATCTTGGACTTCTGGTGGTGGCAGAAATGGAATACTTGATATT
>JAFGUQ010000050.1 GCA_016938455.1 Clostridia bacterium | reverse complement strand
GGTTCTGTGAGGGGCAGCAGCTACTCCTCGCTTGATGTGATAAATATTAAGAAAGGGAAAGAGTAGTGGGCTGTCTACTCGACGAAAGATTATGAGCTTTAACCGGTTTTTAGATGGTTATCGAAACAACGAAAATGAGCTGAATGATTTTATCTGCAATCAATGCGAAAGAAAATTTCTGAAGCAGGAGAATATTAAAAAGAATATTAATACAGCAGAAAAATGGGAGAAAAAAAAGAATTTAATTAAAAAGGAGTTTCTTAAAAGCATCGGCGGTTTATCTTTTAAGAAAGAACCGCTTCATATTAAAGAAACCGGAGAAATAAATAAAGACACATATGTCATCAGAAAAATAGTATTTGAAAGTCATAAGAATTTTTTCGTCACAGGAAATCTGTATATTCCAAAAGAAATAAAACAAAAAGTCCCTGCAGTATTACTGACTTGTGGACACAGTTATGACTCAAAAGCAGAGATTACATATCAGATGGCAGCGATTGAATTAGTTAAGAACAAAATGGTGGTGTTCTGCATTGATCCCCCGGGACAAGGTGAAACAGAATTGCTTCCAGACAGAAAAGAAATAGGATGGGGAACAAAAGAACATTCATATGTGGGACTTGCCTGCACATTGATGGGAGCAAATATAAACCGTTATTTCATCTGGAATATCATGAGAGCTGTTGATGTTCTATATACAATGGATTTTATAGACAAAGAGAAAATAGGAATATGCGGACATTCAGGGGGAGGTACTCAAGCTTCTTTAGGGATATTCATGGAAGATAGAATAAAAGCTGCAGTCATAAGCTGTTATATTAATGGAAGAATGGAGTACTTAAGAATTGGACATGCTCATGATAGTGAGCAGAATGTGTACAACTGTATGGGAATGGGGCTTGATTATGCTGATTTCATCACATGCTCTGCACCTAAGCCAATTAAGATAGTAAGTGTTCAGTATGATTTTTTCCCGATTGAAGGTGCTGTTCATTCTTTCAATAAAGCAAAAAGAATTTATAAGCTATATGACAAAGAGCAGAATGTGGAAATGGCGATTGACAAAAGTGAGCATAATTTGACTGATCATAACAGAGAACAACTGGTAAAGTGGTTTGTGAAACATTTTACCAGTCAAAAATATGTTTCATGCAACCCTTATCAGTACGTGGAAAGCAAAGAAAACCTGAACTGTACGAAAAGTGGCCAGGTCTTATATGAATATAAGGAAGCAATGACATTAAATTCGCTGATTTATCAGGAGTACTGTAAAAACAAGAAAAGAACGCAACCGCTGGAAGACAGGATACGAAAAGTAATCAATATAAAAGAAGTTAAAACCTCTCTTCTTGAAAGAAGAATCAATCCATATCTGTTTGAAGGTTATCAGGCTGAGAAAATTTTCTGGTTATCAGAAGAAAATATTTCAGTCGGCGGTATTTATCTACATGGTAAAGAAAGCAACATAGTCACTTATATGATGTTTGAAAAAGGGACTGCTGAAATTGAACAATATAAAGAGGATATAATTGAGCAGTTACAATGTGGTGATGTTTTTATCTTTGACACAAGAGGCATAGGAGCATTTAAAGCCTCAGAAATCAATGGCTCTCCTTATTACGGGTTTTATGGAACAATGTCAAAACTGGTGAATGACAGCTTGATGGCTGGTACTTCCTTTATTGAAATGCAGGTGAATGATATTTTATCAAGTCTGAATCTGACTGATAAGAAAATTTCATTCAAGGCCTACGGAAAAGCCGTCTTACCTGTTCTTCTGGCAAATAAACTGACTGATTCAATCATCAATGTGAAAACATACGGAGGTATCACTTCTTTTGAAAACATAATGAAAGGAAAGTACGAATATATTCCCGAATATGAAGTTTTTAATATGGCAAAATATTTTGATATAGAGGAATTAATGGTATAATCTTAAATAGTAAGGGGGGAGTTAAATGGCGAAATTATATTTCAGATATGCAGTAATGAATGCTGGAAAATCCACGCAATTACTTCAAATCGCTCATGACTACGAAATCAACAACAATGAAAAAATATTAGTTCTGAAACCTGAAGTGGATACAAAAGCAGATAACTTCATAGTGACAAGGATTGGTTATGATGCTTTAAGAAGAAAATGTGATTTTCTCATAAAGAAACAGGCTGATTGGCTATATGATAAAGTAAGTGAGTTTAAGGATATTGCCATTATTTTAGTTGACGAAGCTCAGTTTCTAACGAAGGCAAATGTTTGGGACCTGGCGAAGATTGTCACAGAACTGGATATTCCAGTAATATGTTTTGGCTTAAAATGTGATTTCAGAGGTTATCCTTTTGAAGGAAGTTCATATCTGTTTGCACTGGCACAGGATATTGAAGAAGTTACTACCAGAGCAATCTGCCGTAAAAGTCAGAAACCTGTCAAAGCAACTGTAAACATGCGTCTTGTTAATGGAAAACCTGTTTTCAGCGGGGATCAGGTAAGCATAGAAGATGAAGACATAGTTCATTACGAACCTGTCTCATTAAAGGAGTTTATGAAACGCTTCCTGAAATCAGGAGAAACCTACTGATGAAAGAAATGATAGGCACCTGGATGCAGATAGCCAATAATGATATTACAAGAATCCTTTCAAATAAGAAGTTTGACTTCATATGTGCGGATATGGAACATAGCAGTTTTTGCATCAAAGACTTTTCTGATATGGTGCATACATTACAAGGCTCAACGACAAAACCTTTTGCACGGGTAGAGAGCAATGAAGAAATGGCAATCAGAAAAGTATTGGATATGGGTGCAGAAGGAATCATTGTTCCACTTGTGAATAATAAGGAACAGGCAGAAAAAGCTGTTTCATTCTGTCAGTATCCACCTGAAGGAAAAAGAGGCTTTGCTTTTTGTCAAGCCAATGACTATGGAGACAGATTTGATGAATATGCAAAAAATGCAAACAGAGATATTCTTTTATTGTTAATGATTGAATCCAAACAGGCAGTTGATAACATTGAAGATATTTTAAGCGTCAAAGGAGTAGACGGTGTTTTTATTGGTCCTTATGACATGAGCGGATCTTATGGAATCACAGGGCAGATTGATCATGACATTATCAAAGAAGCAATAAAAAGAGTTGCAATTGCCTGTAAGAAATATCAAAAAATGGCAGGAATACATATCGTGACCGTAACAGAAGAGAAAGTGAAATTTGCGAAAGAGCAGGGATTTACCTTTTTAGCACTTGGCATGGATACAGTATTTATAAATGAAGGAGCAGACAATGCAGCTCGCATTGCCGGAAGAAAATGAGAATTTTGACGACAACATCAAGTTTTGGAGAGTATGAGATACCAGAAAACATTGAACTGATTAAAAATCCTTATCAGAGAAAGCTCACAGAACAAGAATTATTGAGTCTTCTCCTTGAATACAAACCAAGTGGGCTCATTGCCGGGCTTGAACCGGTAACAGAAGCAGTCATGAAACAATGTGATTTTCTTAAAGTGGTTTCACGTTGTGGTGTCGGGATTGAGAATGTGGATATAAAAGCAGCTGAAAAAGCTGGAATCAAGGTGTTTAATACCCCCGAGGCTCCAGTCGCTTCAGTGGCAGAACTTACTGTTACTTTAATTCTGATGCTTCTTAAGAAAATTAAAGAGAACGAACAGTCATTGCGAAAAGGCAACTGGAAAGGACCGAAAGGAAGCATGCTTTTTGAGAAAAAAGCAGCTGTCCTTGGCTATGGCAGAATAGGAAAAAAGGTAGCTTCACTGCTTGAAGCTTTTGGTGCAGAAATCATAGTTTATGATATCAATCAGGGAAATTTGGAGCATATAATTATGCAGGCTGATATTATCACGTTGCATCTTCCCTATAATATTGATACAAAAAACATAATCAGCATGAAAATGTTTGAAAAAATGAAAAGCACTTGCCTGCTGATCAATACAGCAAGAGGTGGTTTAATCAATGAAGATGACTTATATATTGCACTCAAGGATAAAATAATTAGCGGGGCAGCAATTGACTGCTTTCTGGAAGAACCTTATCACGGGAAACTATGTGAACTTGATAATATAATACTATCCCCGCATATGGCCTCAAGTTCAATTGAAGCAAGAGCACAAATGGAACAGGAAGCACTAAAAAATGTGCTTGATGAAATGAATAGATTAGAATCTTTGGGAGGGTGAAAATGTTTGACAATAGTTTGGGATCATTATATCGACTATCTGAAGCAAGGACACGGTCAATCTGTGCAGAAAATCCGACAGGTGAAAAAGGAAACGGTGCAAAAGCAGAACCATATGGAGCAAGCAAGGAATTAGGTAAAGGATGGAAATGTAAACCATGTATTACCGTTAAGGCAGGTGAAACTGCAGTGCTTGCACAGGTGAAAGGAAGCGGCATCATCCGGCATATCTGGATGACTGCCGATTCAAGAATGCTTCGAGCAGGAATTCTCAGGTTTTACTGGGACAATGAGCAGGAACCGTCTGTTGAAGTTCCGTTTGGCGATTTTTTTGGAATGGGTCTTGAAAGACGGTTTGATCTGAACTCACTACCCGTTGTCTGCAATCCAGATGGAGCCTTGAACTGTTACTGGCCAATGCCATATAAAGAAGGATTTAAAGTCACTTTTACCAATGAGCACCATGAGGATGTCAGAGGATTTTTCTATCAGATTACCTATGATGAACAGGAAATAGATAAAAGCAGTGCATATTTTCATGCTTCTTTCAGAAGAGCAATGACCACCAGAGAACATCCTGAACACATCATCATAGATAATATAAAGGGAAAAGGACATTATGTTGGAACTTCTCTTTCCTGGATGCAGTATTCAGATTGCTGGTGGGGTGAAGGAGAAGTTAAATTCTATATGGATGGTGATAAAGAATATCCGACTATCTGCGGAACAGGAACTGAAGATTATTTTGGTGGAGCATGGAATTTTGGCGGAGATTATAAAACGACATACGGAAGAAATTATTCAACTGCTTTTTTAGGATTTCCATATAGCGAAAGAGGTGAAGGAAGAGTTCCGAAACACAGTCTTTATCGTTGGCATATTATGGATCCAATTCGTTTTGACAGTGACTTGAAAGTCACCATTCAAGCATTGGGATGGTGGCCAAACGGATTATATCAACCTGAAACAGAAGATATTGCCTCTGTTGCTTACTGGTATCAGACAGAGCCACATCAAAAATTGAAGGAGCTTCCTTCCATCAATGAAAGATGGGGAAGATAATGAGCACAGTCTTGCAGTTAATCATCATTTTCCTTGTCCCCTATCTTATCATGCTGGGACAAAGAAGGTTTAAAATCATAAGAGCACTGAGTCCAATTCTATTATGTTATGGAATTGGGATATTGTGGGGAGTGTTAGAAGGAATTCCGCTTGATAGAGAGCTGTCAATGAGTATTTCAGAAATATGTGTTCCGCTGGCTATTCCATTAATACTTTTTTCTGCAGATTTCAAGAAGTTCATTCGTTCAGCCAAACCTATTGTTGTTGCTTTTATTCTGATGGTGGTTGCCATATTAACCAGTTCGATTGTAACTGCACTTTTATTCAATCATCTGATTCCTGAAGCTGCAAAAATTTCAGGAATGCTGATTGGCTGTTATACCGGAGGAACCCCTAATTTAATGGCTGTAGGATTGGCACTTGGAGTCAAAGAAGAAACTCTTATCCTTGTGAATACCAGTGATGCTATTTTAGGAGGTTCTTTCTTCTTAATAGTCATAAGCGTATTAAAACCTCTTTTATCTAAATTCTTAAAACCATATGACCTTGAAAAGAGAGAAGAAACTTTTATAGAGAAAACTTATTTTATTGACTTAGAGAAAAAGGAAAAAATTAAAGCAGTAAAAGAATCTTCAGTTTTGTTATTAGTCTGTCTTGGGATACTGGGAATTTCTGTTGGCGTAGCTATGTTACTGACAGGTAAAATGGATGTTGCCATTATTATGCTTTTAGTCACGACAGCAGGTGTTGGCGGCTCTTTTATAAAAAGGGTAAGAAATGCCCGATATACATATGAGAATGGACAATATCTCATTCTTGTGTTTTCATTGGCACTTGGAACGACAGTGAACATAAAAGACATGCTGGCTTCAACACCAAATATTTTAATGTATGTAGCTATCACCATGTTCGGTGCGATATTAATTCATATGATTCTTGCAAAAATCTTTAAAATTGATGTCGATACAGCCATCATTACCATGACAGCAGGTATTTATGGACCAGCTTTCGTAGTACCAACAGCTGATGCCATAAAAAATAAGGAAGTCATTGTGGCTGGACTAACTTGTGGTTTAGTCGGATATGCTATCGGAAATTATCTTGGGTATCTGGTTTATTACATTGTTAATCTGCTTTTATAAAGGTAAATGTAAACGTTTCGTTCTTAATGGCTTTTTTTAAAGACAATTTGATTTTTGTCAAACTGGATCCCCAGCATTTTTGAAGACTTTCTTCCTCAAGAAGAATCTTTTCAAAAGATACAGATAGAAGATCATTGTTATATTGGAGAATTGTATTATCAAGGTACAATTCTCCTTTTTCGTCATTCATAAGCGGGTCTACAGGAGTCATGAAGGTGAAAGACAGATTATCTGTTTCTTTAAACATGGTAATGGAATCGGTGACACTGATGAAAAAACGAGATTCACAATGTAAAAGAACTTTTCTTTCATAAGCACTGATATATGATTTTTCGTCATAGGTATCTTTCAGACTCATTGATAAGCCAACTTGTGCAGGTTGATTAATAAAAGCGGTGTGCTTTGCTTTAAAAGTATGTCCAACTGACTGAGAAAAACCATTAATTACAGGAAGGTTATGATAATCAGATTGCATGGTCCAGATGTTATATCTTCCTCTGCTGAAAGTTTTCTTTGAATAATCTCCTACTCCCGGATCAATAATGACAGGTTTCCTGTTATTGAATATGATGAAGTTCCCAACATCGTTATGGTTATGACTTTCATCGTTATGACCACCTTTACAAGATAAGAAAAAGCCTGTATCATCGTTTTCTCTTTCTCTTGCGGTCATTACCTGACAATCAGGATAATAGTTTTCTTTCAGCAAATAGTCTTTAGATTCAATATCATGCAGATAAAAATGATTTTCAATAGCCTCAAAATTAAAAGCAATATACAAAGTGT
The DNA here is from genome assembly GCA_016938455.1 of Clostridia bacterium. Classification (GTDB taxonomy): domain Bacteria; phylum Bacillota; class Clostridia; order DUPQ01; family DUPQ01; genus JAFGUQ01. The sequence continues at coordinate 3,242 of JAFGUQ010000050.1, read as the reverse complement.
TTTCAATATCAGTTACCCCTTCAAGAGCTTTCATGCAGGAATCACTGTTATAAAACTTTAAAGCAAAACGCAACAAGGTCTCATTTTCAGTTTTCAAAGCATATTTGACCACTTTGTTGCTGATTCCTTTGAAAACAGCATGTGCATCTGCATAGTTTATATAGTAATAGTCTCCGATATAGGCCTTATAAACAAATTCGCCCATCGACTTGATTTTAGGGTTTTCAAAGATATTGATTTCCCCGCCGCTGACATCATACAAATCAGTCAGATAATCAATCATGGCACCTGGTGCCATGTACCAGTAGCTTACTCCTTCATCACAGCAGCCGTCTTCAGAATAATATTTAATATACTCATCCATGATTCTCATGGACTTGACAATTCCAGACTGTCTTTTTTTCCAGTCATCTTCAAGGAGAAGAATAGCATTGGTACAGTGATGAACACAATAGGGTGTCCAGTTATTAATGGGATGAAGTATATTCATCACCGGGTTGATTTTTCTGGTAAAAGCCATCCACCAGATATCTTCTCTTTCATAGAAAGGTTTTAAAACTCTGTTTTTAACTTCATATTTGATTCTTTTTCCGATGTTTTTGTCAATTTTATCAAATTCCCTGATTAATAAAAAGTAGGTCAAAGCCAGATAATTAGCTGTTCTTGCTGAAGGGAGATCAATAATAGGGTCTTCCATATCAGGTAACAAACAAGGGAAAGAGCGATGCATATACGCACTTGCCGGATAGTTCCACCATGATTCCTCACATTTTATCATGATCCCGTTTAATATCTGCGGCATGAAGCGACCTTTTCCTTCAACACATTCTGCCACAACACATTCCATTAAAACAGAAAGATTTCTTACTGATTTTTTGACAAAATTAGTACCATATTCAGGTTTTGAAGCATTTAACAATTCTGAAGCAAGAATCGGTTCAAATTGATAATCAAGTACAGCTTCTCCCCTTTTGACTAATATTTCTTTAATATTCTGAGGAATTGACTCCCATTTTTCACGATTTTCGAAAGGTGGATAGGGTTGATAGCATTCAACAGGAAATAGTAATGTGTTTATATTTTCAGCGTATTTTTCAGTCAACATGAGAAAGCCTCACTTATATTTTTATTTTAGTATAAAGTAATGAAGCGTATTTATCAATAAAACGCATGAATAAAAAATGTTTATTTGATTTTACACAAATTTAAATACATAAGTATGGTTCTTAAATGCTTTTTTTGTCGTTAATGAAATCTTACTGAGATTTTTCCCCCAAATGGGAATTAAAGCAGGATCATCAATAACGATGTTCTCATATGAAACTTCAAGTCTGTCACAATCATATAATAAAACTGTGTTACAGAGGATCAGCTCACCTTTAATGTTTTCAACAGCGGCATGAGGAGTTAGAAATGTGAAGATGACAGTGTTATCTTCACTAAACATTTTAAACTCTTCTTCCAGAACAATGCAAGATGAAGGTTTTTTTTCCAGGGATATCGTTCTTCTATAGTAACTGATTCCGGCATTTTCAGGATAAACCCCTGTTAAATCAAGAGACAAGCCGCATTTTGCTGCTTCATTGATATAATGAACGTTTTTTGCTTTATATTTTCTCCCAACCGGTTGCTCCATATTATTAACAAGAGGTACATTATGATACTTTGACCGATGAGTCCAGAGGTCATAACGGGTTTTACTGAATGTCTGCTTTGAATACATCCCTACACCTGCATCAATGATAACAGGTTCAGCGTTTTTGAAAATGATATAATTACCTACATCATTATGATTGTGGCTTTCATCATTGTGCCCGCCTTTACAGGAAAGAAAAAAGCCTTTATCGCTTCCTTCCACTTCTCTTGCGGTAAAAACCTGACAGAGATCATAATAGTTTTCATTAATGAGGTAGTCCTCTTTGGTGAAATCGTTTAAATAGAAATGGTTTTCAATTAACTTATGATTAAACATATAATAAAGCGTGTTCAGGAAATCTGTATGAGTGGAGAATAAATTGAAATATGATTCTCTATTATAGAACTTAAGACCAAATCGCAACATGCGATCATTATTTGTAGCTTTTGCATACTGAACAATTCGGTTATCAAGACAGGCATGAATGGCTCTTGCATCAGCGTAATTAATGAAATAATTTTTTCCGATATAGGCATTATATACAAAATCACCCATTCTTCGTATTTTTTCATTATCAAAAACAGTTACCTCTCCATTTGTGGCTTCCATTAAAGTGCAAAGATAATCACCGAGAGAACCCGGAGCCATGAACCAATACCCTATTCCCTCATCACAGCAGCCATCGTCAGAATAGTAGTTAAAATAGTTATCAATGATTTCCATTGACTTTTTTACTCCTTCAATTCTCTTAAAGCAATCATCTTCCAGTAAAAGGATGGCATTAAGACAATGTGCAGTACAGTAAGGAGTCCAGTTGTTAATGGGGTGTAATACATTCATTACTGGATTGACTTCCCTTCTATAAGCCATCCACCAGATATCTTTACTTTCATAAAAAGGTTTTAAAATCCGTCTTTTCACTTCATACTTAATACGTTTATTAATATTTTTGTCTATTTTGTCAAACTCTGATCCTAGAAAATAGTAAGCATATGAAAATACAGTAGCAATTAAGGCAGCGTGCAGATCAATAATCGGATCTTCCACATCCGGAAGTTTACATGGCCATGAAGTATGCATATAAGCATTAGCTGACACATTCCACCAGGATTCTTCGCTTTTAATCATGATTCCATCAATGATTTTCATCATAAAGCGACCTTTTCCCTCCACACATTCTGCTAAGACACATTCAGAAAGAACTTTTGTAGTTTCAATGGATGAAGAAATTGACTGTGGTTTATCATCTCCATTTGCAATGTCTAACAGATCAGAAGCGAGAATTGCTTTATAACGATAATCAAGATACTTTTCACCTCTTGAAATCATTGCCTGCTTAATATCATCTGGTATAGAGTCCCATTTTTTTCTATCTTCGTATTTTGGATAGGGATTGAAACACTGAGGTGGTAATAATAGAGTGCTTATTCTGTCTTTGAATTTTTCAGTAAGCATATTATGCCTCACTTATATTTTTTCTTAAGTATATTTTAATGTGATATAATTATCAATGAAAATATTAAATTTTTTAAGGGAAATGAATGAGTAAAGGAAAATCATTTAAAATCGTATTAGTCGTTCTTTTTACAGCTTTATGTCTGCTTTT
>JAFGUQ010000049.1 GCA_016938455.1 Clostridia bacterium | reverse complement strand
TTCCATGGCAGTGTTTTCTTTAGTGATCTTATGAGACTGATAAATGAAATCAGTTGTGAAAGAACCATCTGGCATCTTTACCTCGCATGGCGAATGGCGATAATCTCCTTTTCCGATTCCAGACCATTCAAGGCACAGATGATCAAGACAATAAAGAGAATCACTTTCATCATAAATGACAGAGCTCCCGATAGCAGCTGTTCTTTTTACCGGCAACCCGTCAACTGGCTGCTCTATAAGCCTATTGCCATAATGGATATGTTCTAAATGGCCGAATGGAGTAATCCTGAACCAGTAACTTGTTTTTTCCGTTGTCAGACGGAAAACCTGATCTTTGACATCAATCATTGCTTCTCCTCTCTCAGTATCACAGCTTCATACGGCAACAGCACACCATGATATGTTTTCTCATTGTAAGTTGACAGCAGCAACTGCCCTTTGAAGTCTGCTTTCACCATTTTTTTTGTAAAATTCAATATAACCGTGAAAATGGTTCCTTCCAGTTCCCGCTGATAGGCAAACACATTTTTTGATATTTTCAGCTCCCTGAATCCCCCGGAAAGAAGCACCTCGTTTTCTTTTCTGAGTGTTATCAATGTCCTGTAGAAGTTCATGACGGAACCGCTGTTTTCCACCTGGTTTTTCATATTGATGAGTTCATAATTTCCATTGACCGGAATCCAGGGTTTTCCCGTTGTGAATCCTGCCTGGCTGCTGTCATCCCATTGCATGGGAGTCCTGGCATGTTCTCTGGTCCCTCTCATAATCATTCTCCAGCGATACCCTTTTGGAATGTGGAGTTTTTCAGTCATTTTATACAGGTTTTTAGACTCTATATCTGTAATCTGGTCGATGTCAGTAAATGCCACATTAGTCATCCCTATTTCCTGTCCCTGATAAATATATGGTGTCCCTCTTAAGGTCAGAAGCAATGTGGCCAGCATCTTGGCTGAGGCTTCCAGGTATTCTTTATCATTGCTGAATCTTGATACGGAACGTGGCTGATCATGATTCTCAAGGTAATTGGCATTCCATGAAAGAGCCTGCTGCCATTTTGAGAGAGTTCTTGAAAATCGCTTCGGGCTGAACTTTCTCGGGAACCATTTGACGAAGAACTGATCGGTTTCCATATGTTCAAATGAGAAAATCATGTCAAGCTCTTTTCTCTTTTCATCACAGAGGTCCCTTCCCATAGATGGAGTGACAAATACAGTCTCACCGACTGTAAAACAGTCATAATGGTCAAACACTTCTTTTCTTAATGTCCGTAATATCTCATGGTTCCCTTCCTGTGACAGATAATGTTCACTTCCGGTAAGCACCAGTTTCTTCTTTCCGTCAGAAAGTGATGACTTCCAGATGATATTGATGACATCACATCTGAATCCGGCAATTCCTTTGTCCAGCCAGAATCTTAATATCTCTTTTACTTCTTCCAGCACTTTAGGATGATGGAAATTTAAATCAGGCTGTCCTTTGGCGAAGAGATGAAGATAATATTCACCGCTTTCTTCATCATATTCCCAGGCATCCTCTGCAAAGAAGCTGGTCCAGTTATTAGGCAGTTTTCCATTTTTCCCTTCTCGCCAGAAATAGTAATCACGGTATGGGCTTGATTTGTCTCTGCTTTTTAAAAACCATTCATGCTGGTCTGAAGTATGGTTGATGACAAGATCCATGATAATCCTGATGTCTCTTTTGCCTGCTTCGAAAATCAGTATTTCCATATCTTTCATCGTACCGTACTCAGGGTTGATGTCACGGTAGTCACTGATATCATATCCGTTGTCCTCATTGGGTGAGCAATAGACAGGGCTCAGCCAAAGAATTCCGATTCCCAGATTTTTAAGATAATCCAGTTTACTGATGATTCCCGGGATATCACCGATTCCGTCTCCATTACTGTCACAGAAACTTCTCGGATAAATCTGATAGACTACTTTTTCCTGCCACCAATGTCCCATAATTACCTCCTTCATATTTTCCCTATTTCAAATCTGAACTTGTATTCTTTTCCTTTTGGTAAGGTATATTTTTTCATGAGCTGTAAAAATCCCGGAATGTCTCCACCCACACCAATCTGATGAGATCTCAGATTCAACGTGACACTGTCTCTTTTTTCAAGCATATGACTGTGATCGGCTTTTTCCCAGTCATCCATTGTATTCGTGGAAAGACCCCCTTCAAACAGGGTATCTGATTCAACATGAATCCCACGACCATGTTCATCGCAGATATCCATGTATCTCAGGTCTGTACGGTTCCCATTCTCCTGGGGGCGGACATAATGAACCGGAAGATCGATTACTTTCATGCTGTATTTCCCGATCATGGCACCTGTCTTACGGTCAGCATAGGTCTCATGAGGCCCTCTTCCATACCATTTCATAGTATCGTACCTCCCCGAGAGTTCGCCTGTCAGACCGAAAAGAATCATATCTTTTTTCGGAATGACTGATCCTGTGATGACCAGTGATCCTGAAGCAGTGATTTCATACATGATCATAAGGCTTTTCACTATCTTCATCCGGTAAAAAACAGTGACTGAACGATGACTGATATCGATGTTCATCACTCTCAGTGATTTCTCGGCCTGCTGCCATTGATAACCTGCAGTGAAAGGTAACAGTGCATGATAGAAATTACCGATTCCCACATCATTGTCTGTCATGGCTCTTGAAAAAGAAAGAGATAGCGGGGAGACCAGTATATTTTCCTCTCCAAATGAAAGCGAAGTCAGTAACCCTGTTTTTGAATCAATAACTGCCTGTAATGGAGGAGATGAAATATGAATCTCTGTTTCATCTTCAGAAACACATTGAACAGAAAAATCATGTTTCTGATGAACTTTTATGCTGCTGATGATGAACTGCTCAAAAGCCATGATTCTGCCTTTGTCTCTGGCATATACTGTCAATATGTATTCACCCTGTTCGTTCATGTCTTCCAAAATAATCTCGAATGTTTTTTCTGTAAGCGGTGGGATATCAACATCATGTATGGTTTTTTCAATGAGAATTTCTCCGTCAAGTCTTAAATCGTATGAAAAATCAAATGAAGCAGATGATATGAAGCAGTGTTTGTTTTTAATAGTCAGCTGATGGTCAATAAGGGTAAAATCAAAGTTCTGATACACCTTCTTGACTTCAAAGATGGCAGGATGCAGTGTCCGGTCCCCTGCGACGATCCCGTTGGCACAGTAGATGCCGTTGTTTCTCTTGTATCCGAAATCACTGCCATACAGCCATTTGCCGTCTTCATGTATGCTCTGGTCGACAAAATCCCAGATGAAGCCTCCCATGAAATGGGGGTATTTCTCAAAAACCTCCATATGCTCTTTGAAATTGCCGAGGGAATTTCCCATGGCATGAGCATATTCACAGTTCATGATCGGTTTACCCTCATACATTTCTTTTTTGAACCCTTTGTTATCAGCCGCTGATATGTTGCTTATTTTCTGAAACAAGGTCAGTTTTTTGTCTTTTCTTTCTCCGAATACAGTTTCTTCTTCAGGAGAAGGATACATCAGGCTGAGCACATCACTTTTTAAAAGGTCTCTGTCTCCTTCATAATGGATGGCCCTGGTGGAATCAATTGAAAGAACAGCCTGTTTCATTGATGTGAAGTTCTTTCCGTCTCCCGCTTCATTGCCTAATGACCACATGATGATGCACGGATGATTTCTGTCTCTTTTCACCATTCGCAGGCCTCTGTCAATCATGGCATTTCTGAACCGTGGATCATTCCCCGGAATGCCTGTCTTTCTGATACCATGACTTTCAATGTCTGCTTCATCAATGACATAGAGACCATACTTGTCAGCCAGTTCATAAAGATGGGACGGATTGGGGTAATGACTGGTTCTTATGGCATTGATGTTATGCTGTTTCATGATGAGTATATCTTTTTCACGAAGTTCCCTGCTCACTACCCATCCTGTTTCACAGTCATAGTCGTGACGGTTGACTCCTTTTAATTTAATGGGTTGAGAATTAAAATAGAAAACACCGTTTACTATTTTCATCTCCCTGAATCCGAAGTCAAAGGAAAGTTTTTGAATCTCCCGGTCACCAGATGAGAGAGTCATCACGATTTCATAAAGGTTCGGCTGCTCGGCTGACCACTTCTTTATATCAGTTGCCTTCTTACGAATCACGAAATGATCATTCTTGACAATATCATCAAATATTTCATATGATGAATTTTCATCCTTTAACAATATATTTAATGTCAGACCTGTCGCTCTTTCCAATGTGACTGACAAGCTTAGAAAAGCATCACTGCTGTTTGCTTCAAGCTGACAGGTGGCAAAGGTATCATAGATATGTGATTCAGGCAGAAGATACAGGTACACATCTCTGAAAATACCTGCGAAAAACCACATGTCCTGGTCTTCAAGATAGGTGCCGTCACTATATTTATATACCTCCAGTGCCAGCTCATTCTCTCCTTCAATGATATATTTCGAAATATCAAATTCAGCAGGAGTCATCGCCCCTTGCGAATAACCAGTATATTGTCCGTTGATCCAGAGATAAAAAGCAGATTTCACACCTCCGAAATGAATGATTGTATTTCCTTTCATCCACTCCTTTGTGATTGTAAATGTATGTCTGTAACTCCCGACCGGGTTATCTTTTTTGCTGATTCCTGGAATCTGCCATTTTTTCACCCTGACAGCATCAGGATAGGAATAAGCCAGATACTGAGGTTTTCCATAACCGTTAAGCTCCCATAATCCGGGGACTGCGATTGTCTCCCACTTTGAATAATCATATGAGGACAAATAGAAATCAGCCGGTCTAGTTAAAGGGCATGTGGAATAATGAAAATGCCACTCTCCGTTGAGCGAAATGTTTTTCCTGTCTTTGGATAAATCACGATATGAGAATCTTGGATCAAGCTTGTTCTCACCAAAAACTTCAGGGTTCAGCCAGTGTGGTTTTTTTTCAGTCATACAGTACTTCCCTTTATTCCCAGTAGCAGGAGCCTGACACCTTCATCAAGCAGTTCAAATGAATATCCCTGCTCTATTTTAAGATGCTCACCTCTGATGACCACCCGCTGGCTTAATGACATGAGCAGATTGGATAAAGTACTTGATACAAGTAAAGGATCAATATCCTCAATGATGCTTTTGTCTTTCATTCCTTCTTTTATATATGAAAGCATGACATTATCACTGTTTCTGATAAATGACACAAACTGTTCTGCTTCATCAATATTGGGATATTCTCCGCTGAACACATGGTCAAATTCTCCTAAGAAACGAATGACCTCCTGATTTTTCTTTACTCGGCTGATATATTCGTAAAGAAGGCTTTCAAGTTTGTGATAACCGGACTTCCCTTCATGGTCAATACTTATATCGAGTATTTCTTCTAACACCTGTTTCCAGATGACAAAAGCAAGGGCTTCTTTATTTACAAAATACCGGTAGATGGTCCGTTTATTAATACCTGCGTCTCTGGCAATGTTTCCAATGTCAGTCCTGTTATATCCATTGATAAGAAAAGCTTCTCTGGCACATTTGAGAATCATGGATTTTGTTCTTGTTTTTTTATCTGATAACCTGTTATCCAACCCTTTTTCCCCTTACTAGATAACCATAGGTTTGATGAACGATAGAAAATGTCACTCCTATGACATTTTATCATCAGATATGTATGACTGTCAATGAGACAGTCACTCAAAATTCTTATTATTAATTAATT
>JAFGUQ010000048.1 GCA_016938455.1 Clostridia bacterium | reverse complement strand
TCCGTTATGCAATATTCTTTTTGCCATTGTAGCGCTGTTTCTTTTATTTGCATTCACTGGTTACTCGAAAAACACTGATACAGTGATGATTGAAAATTTACCTGCGTATGAGAACGGTTTGAGAGATGGTGATAAGATACTGTCAATTGACGGGAAGAAGGTACTTGACCCGCTTGATATGACAGTGCTTATTTATGGTAATGAGGGAGAACCAGTCAAAGTCAGCTATGAGAGAGATAACCAGGTTTTCACGAAAGAAATCACCCCGTTTAAAGATGGCGGTTTAAGTTACCTCATTAATTTTCAGGCTGTTGGAGACACCCTTGAAGTGGCAGCCATCTCAGAAAACTCAGATGCCTATATAAAAGGAATTCGTGTCGGAGATGTCATTACTGCCGTTAACGACCAGAAAATAGATAACCGGCTGCAGCTTAAAGAGTTTATGGATAAGAACAAGGAAAAAGATGTGAAAATCACATATATGAGAGATAACACCTCATATGATGTGACGATTACTCCTTATGTATCTGACCAGATTGAATACTATAATCTTGGAATTTATTATGATTATTCAAATGTCAATCTCTTTGAAGCTCTTAAATACAGTGTTGATTTTTCTCTTGCGACTGTAAGGTCCATATATTATTCCATATTGTGGCTGATCACAGGAGTGGTTTCACTTAAAGAAATCATGGGTCCGGTGGGAATCGTCAGCACCATCGGTGACACTGTCAAACAGGACACATTCAAACTGGTGATCATGAGTCTGGTCAATATGATGGCCTTTATCAGTCTTAACCTTGGTCTGATGAATCTGCTTCCGATACCTGCACTTGACGGCAGTAAAATCATCATTTACGGGATTGAGGGAATCAGAGGAAAGAAGTTCAATGTGCAAAGGACCGCAATCGTATCATTCATAGGGTTTGCTTGCCTTCTCGTACTGCTTCTGGTGACGACTTTCAATGACATTGTCAGGATATTCGGGTGGTGACATGACAAGAGAGATATCCATCGGCAAGGTTAAAATCGGACATGGTCATAAAATTGCGATTCAATCCATGACTAACACAGATACAAAGGACATCAAAGCCACCATCCAACAGACACTGGAACTTGAAGAAGCCGGTTGTGACATCGTCAGAGTGTCAATCTTTGACCATGAGTGTGTCAAAACCATTGGAGAAATCAAAAAAGTGACTTCGATTCCATTAGTCGCAGATATTCATTATGATTATTCAATTGCCATCGCTTCAATAAAAAGCGGTGTGGATAAGATAAGAATCAATCCAGGAAATATTGGCAGTAAAGATAAAGTCATTGAAATCATCAATGCGGCAAAAGAATATGGTATTCCGATCAGAGTCGGTGTGAACTGTGGTTCGCTTCCTGAAAAGCTTTATGAAGTGTATAAGACATCGAAATACGACGCGATGATGATGGCTGTGAAAGAGCAGATAGATCTCTTGGAAGAACAACAGTTTATTAACCTGGTTATCTCAGCCAAATCCTCAAATGTACTTGAGAGTGTCAAGATCAATCAGCTTTTACATGAGCGATATGATTATCCGCTTCACCTGGGTGTAACTGAAGCAGGAACATTTCAGAGGGGGTCTATCAAATCTTCTGTAGCCTTTGGTATTTTGCTGTCTGAAGGAATCGGTGACACTATCAGGGTGTCATTGACTGATGATCCTGTCAAAGAAGTTGAAGTCGGAAGAGAGATATTAAAGTCGCTTGGCAAATATGACAGGGGAATTGATATCATTTCGTGTCCAACCTGCGGCAGGACTAATATTGACTTAATCAGAATCACCAATGAAATTGAGGAGAAACTGAAAAATGTAGACAAGAAACTGACTGTTGCAGTCATGGGATGCGGTGTCAACGGACCAAACGAAGCAAAAAATGCAGATATTGGTATTGCAGGAGGAAAACATGAGGCACTGCTTTTTAAAAAAGGTAAGATTATCAGAAAAATAAAAGAGGAAGATATTATCAGTCAATTATTAATGGAGATTGATAAACTATAAAAAACAAAGGAAAATAATGGAAAAGACAGTAAAGTTAATTAATGCATCAGAAATAAAGAACATTGTCGCTAATAAAAGCAGCAAAAGCATTAAAATCGATTTAGTATGCAAAGACTATATTTCTTTGGAAGACGAAAGAAAAATCAAAAAATATTTCAAGAAAAAGTTCAATATCGCAGATATTGATTTGAACATTGAATTCTTTGACATCAATTTCAGTGAAGAAGTAAAAGATGATATCAGAGATAGAATTATTTACGACACTCCTCTTATGTCACCATTCAAGAAAGACATTTGTATCAGAAACGAAAAAAACGAGTGTATTATCGAATTTCCTAATATTTCCGAACATCTGGTAAAACATAACGGCACCGCAAAATCAATTCATGAATATATCAGAAGAGTAGATAAAAATATTGAGCATGTCAAAGTGTGCTTTATTGAATCAATTGATCATCAGAATTCAGTGACGGAAATCAAGAACAAGATCAATAAAGATATCAAAGAACACACTACCTTTGTTCCTAAATTTAAAAAAGAGGTTGAACCGGTTAAGAACAGTCACAATAAGAAGTCAATCAAGGAAACTGTGACAAATATCATTGATATCAATTCCGATTTTAAAAGAGTGGCAGTACAGGGAAAAATCATCAAATGTGAATTCAAGACAATAAAAGAAAAATATGAACTGGTTAATTTTGACGTCACTGATTATACTTCTTCAATTTCATGCAAAACATTCATTAACTCAAAAAACAGAAATGAAATCATGGAGAATATAAAAAAAGGAAATTTTGTAGTGGTTGAAGGGGATTATATCTTTGATTCTTATGAAAAGCAGTTTCTGATTGATGTGAAAAAAATTGAAGCTGCTACTGAAATGCAAAGATTAGATGAGAGTGAGAAAAAAAGAGTCGAACTTCATTTACATACAAAAATGAGTTCAATGGACGGATTCATTGTTCTGGAAGAACTGTTTAAAACTTTAAAGAAATGGAATCATAAATTTGTAGCGATCACTGACCATGGAGTTTTACAGGCGTTTCCGGAAGTCATGGAGCTTGCTGCCAAGTATGACATTACTCCTATTTATGGGATGGAAGCATACATGATCGATGATGGGACAGCTTATCTGTTTAATCCTAATGATTTACCTATCATGAGGAAATATGCAGCCTGCTACATCAATGACACTGAAATTGAAGTGCTTATCTGCGAAGAAGGAAATGCCCTTGACAGGATAAAATTCAACAGTGCAGCAAAAGAGGATGTTCTTGAATACATCGATCATCTCATGGTTGTTTATATCGAAGAAAGCAGTCATTCTCCGATTGTTGAATACCTTAGGAAAAATAAGATTGAAATAATTGATGTTAAGAAAACAGCTGAAAAAATTTATCATATGACACTGGATGAGGATAGTTTAAAAAGTGAATTCAATCTTACGCATATGCATGATGGTGCTACTGTTTTTTCGCTTTTTGAAAAAATGAAAAAAAAGTGGATTTCAGAAAAAATAACGACCACCAATAAGCTGGCAGTATCCTTGGTTGATGAATCGGCTTATAAAGAAAACAGAAGGTATCATGCTGTTCTTCTTGCTAAAAATGAGGTGGGGTTGAAAAACATGTATGAGCTTGTTTCTTATTCTCATCTTAATTTCTATTATAAAAGACCTATTGTTCCCAAAAGCCTGCTTGATGCAAAACGAGAAGGCCTGATCATCGGAAGCGCCTGTGAAGCAGGAGAACTGTATCAGGCTATTCTAAGCGGAAAAAATGAATTTGAATGCAGAAGTATTGCCGGTTTCTATGATTATCTTGAAATTCAGCCTGTTGGAAACAATGAATTTATGGTGAGAGAAGAATTGCTGAAAAGCACGGATGAAATAAAGAATTTCAATCGAAAAGTGGTTGAAACTGGAGAGCTTCTCGATATACCTGTTGTTGCGACCTGTGATGCTCATTTTCTTGAAAAAAGAGATTTCATTTTCAGAGAAATCATTATGCACGGACAGAAATACAAGGATGCAAAATCACAGCCGCCGCTCTATCTGAGAACTACTGAAGAAATGTTTGAAGAATTCTCCTATCTTGATTATCAGACCTGCGAAAAAATCATCATAGAAAACACAAATAAAATTGCTCAGATGATTACTTCGCTGAAACCGATTCCTGATGGGACTTTTCCTCCTAAAATTGAAGGTTCTGATGTATTGCTTAGAGAAGCTACAATATCAAGAGCCAAAGAAATCTATGGAGAACATTTACCGGGTATTGTGGAAGAAAGAATGAACAGGGAACTTGATTCAATCATTTCTCATGGATTTTCTGTCATGTATATCATTGCTCAGAAGCTGGTGCAAAAATCATTAAGTGATGGGTATCTTGTCGGTTCCAGAGGTTCTGTCGGATCTTCCTTTGTGGCTTATCTGTCTGGAATCACAGAAGTTAATTCTCTGTCAGCCCATTATATCTGTCCTTCCTGTAAGCATGCGGATTTTGATGTCAGCAAGGAAATAGACTGCGGCGTAGACTTAGAGGATAAAAACTGCCCATTATGCGGAACAGCTTATGATAAAGCGGGTTTTGACATTCCGTTTGAGACATTCTTAGGCTTTTATGGTGACAAGGAACCTGATATTGATTTGAATTTTTCAGGAGATTATCAATCTACTGCTCATAAATATGTTGAGGAATTATTTGGAGAAGACAATGTATTCCGTGCAGGGACAATTTCAACCATTGCAGATAAAACCGCTTTCGGTTTTGTCAAGAACTATGTCGAGGAGAGTGGAAAACACGCTTCAAGAGCTGAAATAGACAGATTAATAGAAGGATGCGGCGGTGTGAAGAAAACCACCGGACAACACCCCGGAGGTATCATGGTAATGCCTAAAGGATATTCCATTCATGAATTCACTCCAATTCAACGACCGGCTGATGCGGTGGGAAGCAGCATCATTACTACTCACTTTGATTTCAACTCACTTCACGGCAGACTGTTGAAACTGGATATATTAGGTCATGATGACCCTACAGTTCTTAAATTGCTTCATGTTTTAACAGGTATCGACCCCACAAAAATAAATATTGTAGATGAAAAAATACTAGACCTTTTCATCAGCAATAAGGCATTGAATGTCAAGGACAAAACCACTACTGAACTGGGAGTACTCGGGATTCCTGAATTCGGAACTAAATTTGTTCGTGAGATGCTGATATCAACAAAACCGAAGACTTTTTCTGAACTGGTTAAAATCTCAGGACTTTCTCATGGTACTGATGTTTGGACGGGTAATGCTGAGGAGCTTATCAATAAGAAAGTAGCGACACTTCATGATGTCATCTGTACAAGAGACGATATCATGCTTTATCTGATTTCAAAAGGGATTGAGGACAAAGCAGCTTTTGATATCATGGAAAAAGTCAGAAAAGGTAAGGGGATATCAGACGAAGAAGAAACCCTGATGCTAGCGAAACAGGTTCCAAGATGGTATGTGGAATCATGCAAGAAAATCAAGTACATGTTTCCTAAGTCTCATGCCGTTGCCTATGTCATCATGGCACTGCGTGTCGCCTGGTATAAAATATATCAGCCGCTTGCATATTATGCCGCTTTTCTTGCCATCAGAGCTGATGAGTTCGATTGTGAAATCATGGGAAAGGGAATAGAACATTGTAAAAATTATATGAAGCAGCTTGAAAACACTGATAAGAAACTGAATGCGAGAGAGAAAAAAATAGTGATTATCCTTGAAACCGTCATTGAGATGTATGCCAGGGGATATGAATTCCTTCATGTTGATTTATATAAATCACATAGTAAAAACTTTTTAATTGAAGATGGAAAACTTAGAATGCCATTGCTTTCCATTGCAGGACTAGGCGTCAATGCAGCAGAGAATATAATTCTAACAAGAGAGAGCGGACCTTTTACATCAATAGACGATTTGAAGCTTCGCGCTCAGCTTTCTAAAACGCAAATTGAAAAACTGGTGACTCTTGATGTGCTCGATTCTATTCCTAAATCAAGTCAGGTAAGCTTTTTTTAAATAAATTGTTGTATTATCAAAATTGTTTTGATATAATAATATAGCATTAAATATTATATCCTAAAAGAGTGGCAAAACCACTCTTTAATAATGTATATGGAGGGAATATATTAATGGCAAACAAAATTGTCGAACAGGCAAGCAAAATCGCTGAAGAAGCAGCAAAGAAATACGGTCTGGAATTATTGGATGTTGAGTTTGTCACAGAAAATAAAAACAGGTATTTAAGGGTCTATATTTACAAGCCTGAAGGGGTGACGCTTGATGACTGTACCAATGTACATCATGAAATCAACAAAACAATTGATGATGTGATTGAGATTGAAGGTGAATATTTCCTTGAAGTTTCCTCACCGGGGTATGACAGGTCACTGAAAAGCGAAAAGGATTTCAGCAGATATATGGGTGAGAAAATAAGTGTCAAGTTCTTTGCACCTGTAAATGGGAAAAAGGTTTATGAAGGTAAGCTGACCGGGTATGACAATGGTTTTATCACCATCGATATTGATGGAGTGGAAGAAAAGATTGAAGTGGTTAAAACTTCTAAAATAAAAAGAGTATTTGAATAAAAACAGGAGGATGAAATGGGTTCTGAATTATTAAGCGCAATTAGACAGATTGAAAGAGAAAGAGGATTGGATGCAGAGATACTGATATCGGCACTTGAATCTGCATTGTCTTTTGCATACAAAAAGAATTTTAATTCAAATCAGAATGTTGAAATGTCCATTGACAGAGAAACAGGTGAAATTAAAGTTTATATTGTTAAAACATGTGTTGAGGAAGTGATGGATGAAGCTACTGAAATTTCTCTGGAAGAAGCCAAGGAATATGATCCTGATTTGGAAGTCGATGATGAGCTGAAATTCATGGAAGAAGTAGAACCGAGAAAATTCGGAAGAATAGCCGCTCAGACTGCGAAACAAGTCATCATGCAGAGAATCAGAGAAGCTGAAAGAGATAAGCTGTATGATATTTATGATAATAAACTTAATGACATCGTTGGAGGAGTAATCCGTAGAATGGAAAAAGACATCGTTTATTTCGATCTCGGAAACACTGAAGCTGTCATGCCGAAAAGAGAACAGGTCGCAAGCGAGCGATATGCCATCGGTTCTAGAATCAAAGTTTTTGTCACTGAAGTAAAGAAAACAAACAGAGGACCAAAGATTTTCGTATCAAGAACACACCCTGATCTGGTAAAAAGACTTTTTGAACTTGAAGTACCTGAAATACAGAATGGTATTGTCGAGATTAAGGCTATTTCCAGAGAACCAGGTTCAAGAACAAAAATAGCGGTTTATTCCCATGATGAGAACATTGATGCTTCCGGAGCTTGTATCGGCCATAGAGGAATAAGAGTTTCAGCTGTGGTAGATGAACTGAGAGGTGAGAAAATCGATATCATTGAATGGTCAAGCAACATCGCGGAGTTCATAAGAAGTGCTTTGAGTCCGGCGGATGTCATTAGAGTTGATATGTTTGAGAATCAGGAACCTAAAGCAAGAGTTACCGTTCCTGATAATCAGTTATCACTGGCTATCGGAAAAGAAGGCCAGAATGCCAGACTGGCGGCAAGACTGACCGGTTGGAAAATCGACATTATTCCTGAGAGTGAATTAAGAAGAATTGTTGAAGGACAGTTATTGAATGATGACATGACAAGCCGCGTTAAAGATGATGACTACAATCCACTTGATGATCTGTTTAAAACCAATGACGATGATGAGCTGAATGAAATTGCAGAAGATGTGGTTGATGAAGAAACTGAAGATGTAAAGGATGAAGATGAAGAGTAAAAAAGTTCCTTTAAGGATGTGTGTCGCATGCAGGGAAAAAATGCCTAAAAAGCAGCTGATCAGAATTGTCAAAACAAAAGAAAATGGCATTCTGGTGGATGTTACCGGTAAAGTTTCCGGAAAAGGTGCTTATATATGCAAAGAAACTGAATGCCTGGAAAAAGTTCAGAAGACAAAGTTCCTGTCAAAATTTTTTGAGCAGGAAGTGCCTGATAAGGTATACAAAGATTTGGAGGAAGCAATAAAATTTGAAAAATCTTGAAAAAGTTTATAATATGATTGGATTGTGTCAAAGAGCCAATCGGCTGATAACTGGACTGAACTTATGTGAGACATATATCAGGAAAAAGAAAATCAAACTTGTTATTGTAGCAAGTGACGCAGGGTATAATACTAAAAAGGACATCACCAACATCTGTAAATATTATAATGTTGACGTAGTAGAATTTGGATCGGGGGACATGCTTGGAAAGATGACTGGAAACGAACTTAGAACGGTGATAGGGATAACAGATGAAGGTTTTAAAAAAGAACTTTTGAGTAGAATTAACGATTTAGGAGATATGTAATGGAAAATAAAATTAGTGATATAGCGAGAATCTTAGACAAGAAACCAAGCGTGCTACTTTCTATATTAAGAGAATTAGGTGTTGAAGCCCCTAATATGAACACAGTATTAACAGAAGAAGAAGAAAACAGACTTTATGTCAAGATGGGTCTCAGACAGAAAAAGAAAGCACCTGTCATTCATCATGAAGCAGATCCTGAAGATGACAGCCATATTAAAAAGACAGTGATTGTTCATAAAAAAGTGACAGTAGTCACAAAAAAGCAATATGATGATCATATGAAAAATAAAGTGGATGTTCCTTCTGAAGTTAAAGCTGCCAAGCCTTTGCATGTCAGTAAAGATACCCCTAAAAAAGAAAAGACAACAGTGGTACAAAAAGCACATGAGAATAAAGAAAAAGAAGCAGTTCATGTTGCCAAACCCGTTGAAAAAGAAGTGAAAAAGGATGAAACTGTTCATCCTGTTAAAGAAAAAACTCATCATGTCAAGAGTGAGGCTGTCAAGGAAACACCGGTTAAAGAGGAAACACCTAAGGTCACTCCTGCTGTGGAAGAAAGAAGATATGTCAAGATTGATAAAGATGAGATAAATAAAAATAAAAAAGACTACAACAGAAGCAGTTCCACTGCTAAAGCAGATCCTAACAGGACCGATTTCAGAAAACCGTTTGATCCCAACAGGACCGACTTCAGAAAACCGTTTGACCCTAACAGAACTGACTTCAGAAAATCATCTGATCCTAACAGAACTGACTTCAGAAAACCTGCTGATCCGAATAGAACTGATTTCAGAAAACCGTTTGATAAAGATAAAGTGGAAGTGAAAAAATCATTTGACAGAGACAAAAGCAAAGATGACAAAAAACCTGAAGTAACAATCAAGACACCTAAGAATAAAAAAGGTGATCACAAGAAAGATTTTGATAAAGCCTTTAACAAACCAGGTACTGTTAAGAAAGTAACCAAGACTCCTGTCAAATCAGAAAAGTATAGAACACAGACTTTTGTTCCGGGCGAAAAAAGAGGTGTCAACGAAATACTGTCAGAAGAATTCATCTTCAATGAATATTACAGTAATGACAATATTAAGAAGAGAAGAAGAAAAGATAAGAATTCTACTCCAAAAATTGAGATACTCAGAAATGTGAAATTACCTGAAACCATGACTGTCAAATTTTTTGCAGAGACAATAAAAAAACAGGTGGCTGATGTCATCATGAAACTGATGTCTCTTGATGTAGTCGCTGGAATCAATGATGATATTGATTTTGATACCGCATCACTGGTCGCAGGTGAATACAAAATAGAAGCTGAACTGGAAAAGAAAGCTACTGAGGAAGATATCCTGTTTGATGATTCCGATGATGATGAAAGTGATCTTGAAAAAAGACCACCTGTTGTCGTGGTCATGGGCCATGTTGACCATGGTAAAACAAGTTTACTTGACACCATCAAGAAAACGAATGTCGTTGCCACTGAAGCAGGTAGCATTACTCAGCATATCGGAGCCTATATGGTGAATGTCAAAGG
>JAFGUQ010000047.1 GCA_016938455.1 Clostridia bacterium | reverse complement strand
TGCCTGCGGTATAGGCGCTGTTGTGAATATAGATGGAAGACGCTCACACAAAGTAGTGACCAAAGCACTTCAGATTCTTATTAATCTGGAGCACAGAGGGGCTAGCGGTTCTGATGAAACCACAGGAGACGGTGCCGGAATACTGATTCAGATTCCACATTCCTTTTTCAAAAAAGTATCCTCTCTTTTATCTATAGATCTGCCTGAACCGGGCAGATATGGTGTCGGTATGTTTTTTTTCCCGCAGGACCGCGAGGAAAGACAGCATTGCCAGTATATTTTTGAACAGGCTGTTGCCAACGAAGGTCAGCATTTTCTGGGTTGGAGAATTCTCCCTCTTGAAGATACCTGCTTAGGAAAAGAAGCCTATAACTGCATGCCATATATCATGCAGGCATTCATCGGCTGTTCAAATGCCATTAAAGATGACATGGAATTTGAAAGAAAGCTGTATGTCATCAGAAAGCAAACCGAAAGCACCTTGAAAAGAGAAAACATCTCTTCTTTCTACATCTCTTCTCTGTCATCAAAAACCATTGTTTTTAAGGGTATGCTTTTATCTGCACAGGTCGGTGTTTTTTATAAAGATCTGACTCACCCTTCTGTTAAATCTGCTATTGCCCTGGTTCATTCAAGATATTCAACAAATACATTCCCCAGCTGGGAAAGAGCTCACCCAAACAGATACATCATTCATAACGGGGAAATTAATACACTTCATGGAAATGTCAACTGGATCAATGCCAGAAAATCCATGCTTGACTCCACTGTTTTTAAAGATGATCTGCAAAAGGTTTATCCCATTATAAATTCTGAAGGTTCTGACTCTGCCATGTTTGATAACTGTATCGAGTTCCTTCATTTATCCGGAAGGTCACTGGCTCATTCCGCCATGATGATGATTCCTGAACCCTGGTCAAAAAGCAAGACTATGCCAAAATACAAAAAAGATTTCTATGAATTTCATTCTTGTCTGATGGAACCCTGGGACGGCCCGGCTTCCATTGTGTTCAGTGACGGAAAAGTGGTAGGCGCTGTTCTTGATCGAAACGGGCTGAGGCCGTCAAGATATTATGTGACTAAAGATAACACACTGATATTGGCATCTGAAGTAGGCGTCCTTGATATTGAAGAAGATGAGATTCTATATAAAGAGCGGTTACGTCCGGGAAGAATGCTGCTGGTTGATACTGAACAAGGTCGCATCATTGAAGATGATGAACTTAAGAAACATATTTCCTTAGAGAAACCGTATGGTAAATGGCTGAAAGAAAACATGAAAACCATTGATGAAATAAAAACCGTAAAAACGGTTGATAAAAACAGAATATATAACCTTGCTAAACTTCAATGTGCATTCGGATACACTTATGAGGATGTCAACCTCCTAATCAGGGAAATGGCGGTTTCCGGTACTGAGTCAATCGGAGCGATGGGAAATGATACTCCGCTTGCTGTCTTAAGTGAAAAACCTCAGTTGCTCTACAGTTATTTCAAACAGCTTTTCGCTCAGGTCACCAATCCACCGATTGATGCCATCCGAGAGGAAATTGTCACAGGCACTGAAATGTATATAGGCAGTCAGCAGAACCTTTTATATGCTGAAGAAAAAAGCTCAAGGCAGATTAAAATTGATGGTCCGATTTTGACCAATGAGCAGCTTTCAAAATTAAAATATGTAGATGAACCTGGTTTCAAGTCCGCTGTCCTTCCGATGATTTTTAATCCTGACGGAAGTGGAGAGTCTTTGAAGGAAGCGCTTTACAGACTTTATGACAAAGCAGAACAAGCCATTGATGACCAGGCCAATATACTGATTCTTTCAGATCGAAGCTGTGATGCCTCTTCTGCTCCAATTCCTGCTCTTCTGGCTGTCAGCGGGTTACACCACTATCTGATCAGAAACGGGAAACGTACAAGGGTCAGTTTGATACTTGAATCCGGCGAGCCAAGAGAAGTCCATCATTTTGCTGTTTTAATAGGCTATGGTGCTTCAGCTGTCAATCCTTATCTTGCTTTTGAAAGCATCAGAGAACTTGAATCAAAAAATCAGCTTGACGGTGTTACATTCAAAAAAGCTGAATATAACTTTGTGAAGGCAGTAACTAAAGGCATTGTCAAAGTCATGTCAAAAATGGGAATTTCAACTTTATTAAGTTATCAGGGAGCACAGATCTTTGAAGCAGTGGGAATCAGTCAGAAAGTCATTAAAAAATATTTCACAGGTACTCCTTCACGACTCGATGGAATGACTTTGGATGATATTGCCAGGGAAGCAATCATCCGACATAATGAAACTTATCATATATACAGAAAACATTATCTTCTTGAAGAAGGCGGAGATTACAGATACAGAAGTAATGGAGAATTTCATTTATATAATCCGAAATCAATCCATCTGCTCCAGCAGGCATGCCGCACCGGAAAATATGAAGTATATAAGCAGTACTCAACTTTAATCGATGAAGAAAGTAAAGCTACTTTACGTAGTCTCATGGATTTTAATTCTCCATATTCACCTGTCCCCTTGAGCGAAGTGGAAAGTGTTGATGATATTGTGAAACGTTTTAAGACAGGAGCCATGTCTTATGGTTCCATTTCACAGGAAGCCCATGAAACACTTGCTATTGCCATGAATCGCCTGAAAGGGAAAAGCAATACCGGAGAAGGTGGTGAGCTGGTTGACCGGTTCATCAAAGATGCTTCAGGTGACTCCAGGTGTTCCGCAATCAAGCAGGTAGCTTCAGGTCGTTTTGGTGTGACAAGTCATTATCTTGTCAACGCTCAGGAAATTCAGATTAAAATGGCACAAGGAGCAAAACCAGGTGAAGGTGGTCAGTTACCAGGTAAAAAAGTCTATCCATGGATTGCTAAATCAAGACTTTCAACCCCTGGAGTCGGTTTGATATCCCCCCCTCCACATCATGACATCTACTCAATCGAGGATCTGTCTCAGCTGATTCATGATTTAAAAATGGCAAATTCTGAAGCACTTATTAATGTTAAACTGGTGTCTGAAATTGGTGTAGGAACAATTGCAGCCGGAGTGGCTAAAGGAAAAGCTGATGTGATTCTGATATCAGGATATGATGGAGGAACCGGTGCAGCCCCAAGAACCAGCATGAAACATACAGGTCTTCCCTGGGAGCTTGGTCTTGCCGAAGCTAACCAGACTCTGATATTAAACAATTTACGAGACAGAGTAAAACTTGAAACAGACGGAAAACTGATGACCGGAAGAGATGTCATTATCGCAGCACTTCTCGGTGCGGAAGAATTCGGATTTGCCACTGCTCCTCTTGTTGCCATTGGCTGTGTCATGATGAGAGTCTGTAATCTTGATACCTGCCCTGTTGGTGTTGCCACTCAAAATCCTGAATTGAGAAAGAATTTCAAGGGCAAACCTGAATATGTGGAAAATCTGATGAGATTCATCGCCGAAGAAATGAGAGAGATCATGGCTCATCTGGGATTTAGGACAATCAATGAAATGGTCGGACAGACAAGTGTTTTGAAATCAAAGGATTTATCAGATAATTACAAGACAAAAGGACTCGATTTATCATCAATATTCTATATTCCGTCTCTTCCCGAAGGAAGCAGCCGTTACTGTACTAAAACTCAGGATCATAAAATCGAGCATTCATTTGATGCAAGAATCCTTGATCACTTGCTTCATGACGCAATTTCAAGCGGTAAGAAAACCACCGCTATTTTACCTGTCAGAAATACAGATAGAGATGTCGGAACCTTTGTGGGAAGTAAAATAAGCAGAATCTATGCTGACAAAGGCTTAAAAGAAGATACCATTACCCTGCACCTCAAAGGATCTGCTGGACAGAGTTTTGGCGCTTTCATGCCAACAGGAATCACGCTTATTTTAGACGGAGACAGTAACGACTATGTGGGAAAAGGACTTTCAGGCGGTAAGATTATTGTGAAATGTCCTGATGAATCAGAATTCAAAGCAGAAAACAATATCATCATCGGTAATGTGGCCTTTTACGGAGCCACTAAAGGTGAAGCATACATCAATGGTGTTGCTGGTGAACGATTCTGTGTAAGGAACTCAGGAGTTCAAGCTGTTGTTGAAGGTGTTGGCGATCATGGTTGCGAATATATGACCGGTGGAAGAGTAGTCGTGCTTGGAAGTGTCGGCAGGAACTTTGCTGCCGGTATATCAGGCGGAATTGCTTATGTATATAACAAAGATAACAGTTTCAAGGATTACATTAATGAAGAGATGGTTCTTCTTGAACAAATCACAAGTAATGAAGAAGCAGACACTGTCAGAAGCATGATCAAAAAACATTATACCTATACAGGGAGTCTGCTGGCAGAAAAACTGCTGGATTCATGGGAAGAAACGCTTGAAAACTTTGTCAAAGTCATTCCAGTTGACTACAAAGCCATCTGGGAAAGCATCAACAAACTGACTGATGACGGATTGTCTGAAGACGAAGCAAGATTACAGGCCTTCAGACTAAGTGTCGGATAGGTAACGGAGGATAGCATGGGTAAAACAACCGGATTTATGGAATATAAAAGGCAGGAATCGCCTTACAGAGATGAACTTGAAAGAATAAAGGACTGGAATGAGCTGAATAATCCCTTATGTGAAGCAGACAGAATCACGCAAGCTTCCCGCTGCATGGATTGCGGAACTCCATTTTGTCATAGCGGGATTATATTCAATGGTCTCCCAAGCGGATGTCCGTTGAATAATCTTATTCCGGAGTGGAATGATCTGCTCTATCATGGCATGTGGGAAGAAGCGCTATACAGATTACTAAAAACCAATAATTTCCCGGAATTTACTGGGAAAGTATGCCCTTCACCTTGTGAAGGCGCCTGTACACTAGGTATAACCAGTCCGCAGGTGACCATCAGGAACAATGAACTGGCAATTATTGAGAAAGGTTTTGAAGAGGGCTGGATCAAACCGTTTATTCCTGTGAAAAGATCAGGGAAAAAAGTAGCCGTCATTGGTTCTGGTCCTTCAGGGCTTGCCTGTGCAGAACAGTTGAACAAAGTGGGACATCTTGTCACGATATATGAAAAAGCAGATCGCCCCGGTGGATTGCTCACCTATGGAATTCCCAATATGAAACTCGACAAAAAGTTTGTCAAGAGAAGAACTGACTTGATGGAGAAATCCGGAATCACATTTGTTCTAAATACAGAAGCCGGAAAAGACATCACCAAAGAGGAGTTGCTTGCAACATATGATTCAATCGTTATCTGCAGCGGGAGTACCACACCGAGAGATCTTCGTATAGATAACAGAGATGCTTCCGGAATATATTATGCTGTTGACTATTTATCTTCAAATACCAGAAGCTTATTATCATCAAATCATGAAGATGGTCAATACATCAATGCCAAAGGGTTAAACGTCATCGTCATCGGTGGCGGAGACACAGGAAATGATTGCGTAGCTACCGCCATCAGACAAGGTTGTAAAAGCATCCGGCAATTTGAGATTATGCCTGAAGCTGCTCTGGAACGAAGCTCTGATAATCCATGGCCTGAATTCCCCAAAGTAAAAAAAGTGGACTACGGGCAAAAAGAAGCCATTGCCGTATTTGGTAATGATCCCAGAGAATATAATATTTCAACTAAAAGTTTTGAAAAAAACGAAGACAATCAGGTCATTGCTTTGAACACTGTTAAAGTTGAATGGAGCAAAGATTATGATGGTCGATTCTTCCCCAGAGAAATTAAAGGATCTGAAGAAAAATATGAAGCGGATTTAGTACTGCTGGCAATGGGTTTTGTCGGACCTGACCGTAGTCTCGTAGAAGCCTTCGGTATAACGCTTGATGGGAGAGGAAATATAAAAGCAGAATACAAGAATCACTCGACCAATGTTGACAAAGTGTTTGCAGCAGGAGATACCAGAAGAGGACAATCGCTTGTCGTATGGGCCATAAGAGAAGGCAGAGAAGCCGCCAAACAGGTTGACACCTTTTTAATGGGAAGTTCAAATCTTCCATAAGGAGAATTGATGAAACTATCTTTTATGACTTTTTCTACTCCATTACTGACTTTAAGTGAAGTTCTTGATACAGCTGCGCTATATGGTTATGACGGTGTAGAATTAAGAATTGATGCTAATCACCATCACGGAATTGAAACCACAATCAGTGAAGAAGCCAAGCTCTTGGCCTTAGAGACCATCAGAAAAAGCCATACAGAAATAGTTGCACTTGCGACCTCCTGTTCTTTTGCCAATAAAATTACATTCAGACAAAACATATCAAATGCTGTTGAAGCGATTAAGCTTGCTTCTTTTTTCAATATACCTGTCATCAGAACCTTTGGAGGCAACTATCCTGATGACTGCTCCAAAAATCAGGCAAGGTCGCTTCTTAAAGACGCCTATCTACAGCTTTCAGAAACAGCTGAAAAGCATAAGGTATATGTCTGTTTTGAAACCCATGACAGCTGGTGTAATCCCTATGATGTTGCTGAAGTGCTTGATTTCGTCAACCACGATTACATCAGGGCAAACTGGGATATCATGCATCCTGTCACTCATGGTTTTACAATGGAGGAATCGTTCAATGTACTGAAAGCATATATCAGGCATGTTCATATTCATGACAGTAAAGGTATTCTGAATGCTAAGCCCCTAGGTTTGACCACCACTGGGGAGGGGTGTATTGATCATCAGCTGGCTGTCGATCTTTTAAAGACGATTGGATATAAAGGAGCATTGAGCGGTGAGTGGATCAACTGGGACAGTTATCAGCTTCATTTACCAAGAGAAATAAAAATATTAAGAAAGCTCATTTCTTAGAATATTCAACAGATATCGTTTTGATAATACTTTTTAAACTATCAAGTTTCTCTTTAGGAACATCTGCAAGATATTGAGCCATTTCATCTTTGAATGATAAATTATAATTATCAACTAATTCACCCGCCAGATAGTTCAGGCTGACATGAAGCTGGTTTGATATTTTTATCAGCGCTTCTATACTGAATTTTTTCAATCCTCTTTCAATGATTCCGATATACGAACGAGAAAATCCACACATTTCTGATAGCTGTTCCTGTGTTAGATGAAGCTGCTTTCTTCTTTTCCTGATATTCTCTCCAATAACTTTATATGCGTTCATAATGTACCACCTATTGTTTTCACTTAATAGGTTACAATTATTCAGCACATATTTAAACGCACCATAATTATTATTTTCCATACCACTGGTATTATTTTAACTTTTAAATTCAAATTTGATGGGTCTTTCAAATAATTTGAGTAAAGTTTCTCTGACATCTTTTTTCTTGTATATAATATCAAAGACAGCTTGTGAGATCGGCAGATCAACATTATACTTATCCTTAAGGACCATCAGTGCCTTAACAGTACTGACTCCTTCAGCCAGTTTCGAGTATTGTTCATACCTGACTATTGACTGACCATACATTCTGTTATGACTGAATGGAGAGAAAAGCGTTGCCTGATAATCACCTAAATGGCTTAATCCATAGGCTGTCATTTTATTCCCGCCCATTGCTTCTATCAATCTGGAAATCTCTCTGGCTCCTCTGGCCATCAAAGCTCCTTTTAAACTGGAATACCCAAGTCCATCCAGAATTCCAGCTGCAATACCGATGACATTTTTACTTGCTGCTCCGATTTCGTTACCCAGAAGATCATGACCATAGTAAAATCGGATTAAGTCACTTGACAACTCTTTCACAAGAGTCTTTTTGACAATATCATTGTTACAGTCAATAACCATGCAATTCGGAATATTGTCCACAAAATCTTCGACATGACCCGGACCTACCCAAATAGCGGCATTAATATTATCTCCAAGCACTTCATGCATGACTTTTGTCAGCGTTTTACCTGTATTATCTTCAATTCCCTTCATGCAAAGCAGAAAAGTCTTACCATCATAATCAAATGCTGAAATCTGTTTGGCAAGCCCTCTGAGCTGCTGGCAATTAATAGATATGGCAATCACATCATTTTCTTCAATTGTCTGCTTTAAATCAGATGTCAGTTTGATGTTGTCATCAAGGGTGACATATTCATTTTTCCTGGTATTAATCAGACTCTTTAGATTGTCTGAACCATCTCTCCCCCAAATGGTTGTTTTATGTCCTAATCTGCTGACATAGTAACCAATAAAAGAGCCCCATCGTCCACAACCTAATACAGCGATTTCCATCATATATCCATTTCTATTTCAATACATAACCATTGCTGTCTTTGAAATTACCAAAAATTATGACAAAGAAATCAACAACAGTTCCGATACCAAACAATCCTGCTGTTAGAAGCCAGATTATACCGGTTCCGGTTTTTCCTACATAAAAACGGTGAATTCCGAGCACTCCCAGAAAAAAACACAGCAGCAATGCTGTTACTCTTGATATACTTGATACTGTTACATGTCCCATTTACATTCCTCTTTTCTTAACATTTATAAATGCTGTCATCTGATAATTGTCACAAGATAGAAAGCCGACACTTTCATAAAAGCCTCTTGTAACAGGACTTTCATCTGTTATCAGCACTTTTTGTCTTATATCACTATACTTATTTAAAACCGTTTTGACAAGTGTCGTTCCTATTTTTCTTCTTTTATATCCTGACAGAACCAGAATGTCCTGTATATAGATGATTGTGGCATCATCACTGATTACTCTGATCAACCCCACCAGTTTTTCGTTTTCCCAGGCTGATAAAACATATGCGGAGTTTCTGATGGCTTTATCAAGTAATTCATGGTTTTTTGTATAACTTGACCAGTCTGCGTCTTCATATAAGTTAATCAGTTGTGCGAGTGCTATATCTTTATCTTCTTTGTAATGGATTGTCACTTATCTGACCTCTCTGATCATAATGAGGCAAGGATTTTCTTTCCCCCATAAATCTTTTATTTCTTCGAAAGGATAAAATCCGTTTTTAATGTAAAAATTCCGCGTTCTCTTGTAATTTTCATCACTGTGATTCTCACTCAAGGTTTTTACGGACATATATCTGACTTCATTGTGTTTCAATTCGTTATTGATAAAATCAATTAGCTTGCTTCCGATGCCAAACCGGTGAAACTGCTCAAAAATTCCAAGAACAACCAGATCACAATTAATTCCATAATTGATTTTATAGGCGCAAAAACCGATAACCATATCAAACAGTTCTATTTTTATGAACTCCAATGTTTTTACTTTTTCACAGTAGTCAATAATTGACTGCTCTATGCCAAACCAGGACGGAAGTGACCGTAAAATATCATTTGTGATTTCACTCTTGATACTTGGAGTGATTTCCTTAAGATAATCCACATTCATCAATGGATTCTTGAATAACTGATCTGACAGTTTTTCACATCTTTTAATCCATTTTTTTTGAAATTCCTTTTCTTTTAAAACATAGACAGATAAGTCCTTGATAGTAAAAATATTGTTTTCATGGCACCATCTGATTTTTGTGAAATAGGAAATGATATCAACTTGGTTATCATCGCTTTCATAGACCTTTATTTCATCATGTCCGTTATTTGCAAGGTATAATGCCAATTCATGATTTTCGAGAAAAAAAAGTAAGGTTCCAACTCTTTTTACCGGAATGGGATCATACTCATCCTTAATATATTGATATGATTCATATTCCTCTTTTAAAATATACAGTTGTGTAGGTTGAATCTTCTCTAGCGCAACATAAGTGATTTTCTTTTCTATTCCAGTCATTTTATTTTATACCCATGATGCCCGGAAAAAACAATCTGAGCTTTCCTGACATTTTCAATTTTAGTGATTGATTTTAAATGTGTCTTCATATCCATGACAAAAAACTTGAAAAACGGTTTTATTTCTCCGTTCTTGATAGAGACAGCATCTCCGACAAAAAAGTATTTCTGATCGAACAGGTATGACATGGAGCCCGGTGTGTGTCCAGGTGTAGCAAAACATCTGATATTGACATTTTCAATTTCAATTTCCTGCTGATCAAGCAATAATTCAAACTCACTGCACCCAAGTGGTTTATTAAATTTAAAAGCGCTAAATCTTGGTGTTGTTTTATCTATCATCTGCAACTCTTCATGTCCCAGATATACTCTTGCGTTGGTAAAGAGCGGTAATCCTGCCACATGGTCATAATCACTGTGAGTCAGAAAAATATGTGTGACATCTGATGCGTTTATATTAAGCAGCAAAAGATTTTCCTTCACTTTTTCCAGATTAGACCCGCAGTCAATGGCAATATACTTGTCAGCATACTGATACAGATACATATTGACGATGGATGTTTTAATCGAGTAAATATTCTCTACTATTTTTTTTGTATGGCAAGGATTCATTATCATCATTTTTCACCTGCTATTATTATATCAAATAATTGCAATATATAGAAACCCTAAAAAGTGATATGATATTCATATGTATAAAAAAGAGTTACAGGTTAAGAAATTTGCCTATTATGGTTTTTTAAAGAATTTAAGGTTTTTTGAACCTTTTATTCTACTGTATCTTGTTTCACTAAACATTTCTCTGTACCAGATTGGTCTTCTTTATGCTTTAAGAGAAGCCATTATCTATTTATTTGAAATACCTTCAGGTGTTTTTGCTGACCGATATGGCAAAAAACTCGAACTTATCATCTGCTTTATTTTCTATATCATTTCTTTTGTCTTCTTCTTCATAGGTAAACCTGTCGTCTTTATTGCCTTTGCCATGTTTTTCTTTGGTCTGGGTGAAGCTTTCAGATCAGGTACACACAAAGCCATGATTATGACCTATCTTGATAAAAATGCAATTACCTATAAAAAAAGTGAAGTCTATGGCTATACCCGTTCTTATTCGCTAATTGGATCATCAATTTCATCGTTGATTGCCATAATACTCATTTACTTTCTTCCGGCTACAAGATATATTTTTCTTGTCACCATTATTCCCTATCTTGCTGACTTTTACCTGATACTGACCTATCCCGAATATCTCAACGAAAAAGTGGAAAGCAAATTTACAGTGAAGTCTATTTTCATTGAAGCTTTTCACAATCTGAAGAATCTCTTCACAGATAGAAAACTGCTTTATTATGTCTTTAACTCTTCCTTTTTTGAAAGTGTTTTCAAGACTTCAAAAGACTACATTCAGGTGCTGGTGTTTGCACTTATCGTTTCAAGCGGCATTACCTTTGGCACGAACTTCACCTCAGATGATGTCACCTATATTATCTTGGGTTTAGTATACTCGGTGATCTACATCATCAGTTCCTATGCCACCAGAAATACCCACAAATTAATCTTTAAAAATAATATTGATAAAACCATAAACCTGCTTTGGTTTATCATGGCATTTACCATGTTTCTGATTTTCATTTTTTCAGAACTGAACCTGATTTCACTGGTTATCGTTTTCTATCTGCTTTCTTATGTGATAATGAATCTCAGAATTCCATTAGTGCTTGAAAAACTTGGCGATAACATGGAAAGCAATAAACGGGCAACCTATCTGTCCGTTGAAAGTCAGCTTCAGTCACTGTTTGTTTTTTTCTTGGCTCCCTTTCTTGGATATATCGCAGATACCTATGGTGTCCCCTATGGGTTTGCTGCCATAGGTGTTCTTCTTTTACTTGTTTCTCCCATTCTTTCTTTTCTCAGGAAAAAAGCATGAATCTTATTAAATCGAAGAATTACATCATCTAACTTCATTCATATACCGGTCAGGTTCCTTCATAATGTAACTATATGAAAGGAGAATTGATATGGCATCAGGAATTTTCTTACCACTAACTGTTTTTGTCGCAGGAATCTTATCCTTTTTTGCGCCTTGTATTGTTCCGTTATTACCTGTTTATATGGGGTCGCTTTCTTCACAGGCAAATCAGGCAGTGCCCGACAGACAAGTCAAAGGAAAACTCAACAAGAGACTTATCCTTCAGACATTGGTTTTCACCCTCGGTTTATCTACAATCTTTATCACTTTAGGGTTTGGTTTTGGAGCCATAGGAAATATCTTCACCAGCAAGATTACATTAATAATCAGTGGTGCTATCGTGATTATTCTTGGGCTTCATCAGATCGGGCTGTTTCATATCAATTTTCTGGAAAGAGAAAAAAAAGTCAGAATCAGGAAAAGCACCTCAGGTGGAGTCATCGGTTCTTTTTTACTTGGTTTTACTTTTTCACTCGGATGGACCCCATGTGTGGGTCCGGTGCTTGCCACAGTGCTTGGATTAGCCTCAGGAAACGGAACGGCTCTATATGGCGGATTTCTGATGGCTGTTTACTCACTTGGTCTGGCACTTCCTTTTATTCTCATATCTGTCTTCGCAGGTTTCTTCCTTGAGCACCTTAAAAAGGTGAACAGGCATCTCGACAAGATAAGAATTGCAGGAGGAATCCTTATTGTGATCATGGGGATTTTATTGATGACGGACAGTTTGCATATTTTAAGCAATCTGTTTACCGCCGTATAGAGAACGGAGAAAACAATGAAAAAAAACAGATTATCCTTATTACTGGTATTAATAATAGTCTCAGCCCTTTTCTTTTCAGGGTGTGCTTCTGTTACAGGAAATGTCACGACAAATGAAAAGGACCAGAAACTGGAGGAAAAAGAAATGGCTTATGATTTTATGTTGCTTGATCTCTCAGGAAACACTCACAATCTGTCTGATTATCAAGGCAAGAAAGTATATATAAAATTCTGGGGAACATGGTGTCCTGTCTGTGTAAGCGGTCTCAATGAACTGACTGCATTAGATGAGCAGCTGAAAGATTCAGATACAGTAGTTTTAACGATTGTCGCTCCCGGCATCAGCGGTGAAATGAGTGAAGAGAAATTCAAGGACTGGTACAGTAAGCAAGGTTATTCTTTTGAAGTACTGCTTGATCCTACGGCTGAATCATTCATTGAATATGGAATCAGAGCATTCCCGACATCTGCTTTTGTCGCTTCTGACGGTACTTTATCTGCTGTAAAAATCGGACACCAGAGCAATGATGCCATTAAGGATATTTTAGAAAGTATGGATTAGAATCCTTTGCATTCTGAAAAGGAGGTAAAATAATGAATAAAAAACAGGGTATATATATTATACTATTAATGACAGTAATCGTGCTTGTATTAGCATCCTGTCAAGGAGGAAACAACGTGAAAACAAACTTGAATATTGAAAACGAATTTACTAAATCTCTGCTTCCGTCTAATCCAAATGACCGCCTGACATTTGATGAAGCCAACTTGAAGGAAATCTATCTGGCAGGAGGATGTTTCTGGGGTGTTGAAGCCTATATGGAAAGAGTTCCTGGTGTCTTTGATGCAACCGTCGGTTATGCCAACGGAAAAGATGAATTTCCTTCACCAAGTTATGAAGATGTCAGCTACAAAAACACAGGACATGCAGAGACTGTTCATGTGACCTATGATCCGTCCATTATCAGCTTGACTGAAATTTTAAACTATTACTTCAAAACAATGGACCCGACTACTTTGTACAGGCAGGGTAACGATATAGGTTCTCAATACAGAACAGGAATCTACTATACTGACGACACTGAGAAACCTTTAATCGATCAGTTCATCACTGATCAGCAGCCTAATTATGATGATCCCATTGTCGTGGAAGTACTGCCTCTTACAAATTTCACATTGGCAGAAGAATATCATCAGGACTATCTTGAGAAAAATCCGAATGGTTACTGTCATGTTGACTTTTCAACACTAAAAAGCTCCATCACCGTGAATCCGGCACTGTACAGCAAGCCAAGTGATGAGGTTCTTAAAGAAAAATTAACAGATGAGCAATACAGAGTCACGCAACTTGCTGATACAGAGTTTGCGTTCTCAAATACATACTGGGATTATACTGCCACTGGTCTTTATGTGGATATTGTGACAGGAGAGCCGCTGTTCAGTTCAAAGGATAAATTTGATTCAGGCTGCGGCTGGCCAAGCTTTTCTAAGCCAATCGTAGACGAAGTGGTGGTCACTCTTCAGGACACAAGTTATGGGATGATCAGAACAGAAGTCAGAAGCCGTGTCGGAAACAGTCATCTTGGCCACCTGTTCAATGATGGCCCGAAAGAGCTTGGAGGGTTGAGATATTGCATCAATGGTGCTTCATTGAACTTTATTCCCGTATCAGAAATGGCAGACAAAGGATATGGCTATCTCCTCCCACTTGTTGACGGAAAGTAAAATAGGTATAATAGAGTAAAGAAAGTAAGGAGGTAACTTGTCAATGTATAAATTATTAATCGTTGATGACGAGCCTCTTTTTCGTAACGGAGTGGTAAAACTCATTGATTTTAACTCGCTTTCCATTGACGAAGTATATGAGGCTTCTGATGGGAATGCAGCACTTTTACTTGTCAAGAAGCATCATCCGGATATCGTCATTGCTGATATAAACATGCCTGGAATGGATGGATTATTACTCTCAAAGTATATCAAGGAATTTGACAGCCATATCAGAATTGCTATTATAACCGGTTATGATTATTTTGATTATGCCGTAGCTGCTTTAAAAGTCAAAGTAGATGATTTCATTTTAAAACCTGTGTCAAAAAGTGACATTACAAAGCTTCTCTCAAAAATTGTGAACGAACTGAACGAAAAAGGCAAACATGAAGAAGCCTTGTTATCTTTAAAGAAAATTGAAGATCTTTCAAACAGGAATAATGTCACTGATGACGATTACAAGAGTAATATTATTAAAGCCATCGAGGAAAACTATGCAGACAGTCATTTCTCCATAAAAGTACTTGCAGAAATAATCAACTTAAGCGCCGGTTATGTCAGCCCCCTTTTCAAGCGTCTCTTCAATACTACTTTTCAGGAGTATCTTGTCACCATAAGACTAGAAAGAGCAAAGATTCTGCTTTTAACTACTTTGTATAAAAATTATGAAATTGCAGAAAAAGTGGGTTTTGACGATGCTAATTATTTCAGCACCGCTTTTAAAAACAGATTTTCAATGTCTCCAAGCCACTACCGGAAGAAAAAGGAAGGTAAGTGATTAGTGAAAAACAGAAAGAGCAAGAGCATCCGCTCTCAGATTTTCCTTTATTTCATGTTATCCACCAGTCTATTATTAGTTGTAATAGGTATCGTTCTTTATTACAATTTTTCTTCTTTGATTAAAAATGAAGTGACTACTTCTACCCAAATGATTATTGATAAAAGCGGAAGTCAACTCGATATGTATATTGAAAATGTCAAAGGATTGTCTATGACTCTGGCAGATAATAATAATACCTGTACATTATTTAACAATTCTCATGAAGTGATTAACTTTGAAGAAGACAGAGATGACCTTCAAAGTCTGATCAATACCATTATCGCAGGAAATCAGGATATCGAATCCATCATCATGGTAGGTCATGACGGGCTGATCATCTCTAATGAAACTAACCTTTCAATGGAAATCTCCAAAGACATGATGGAGACAAGCTGGTATAAAGATGCCATCGGAAATACCATGCCAGTTCTGACTTCTGCCAGAATGCAGGAGTTTTCCATGGATAAAGACACCTGGGTCATCTCACTTAGCCGTGAAATCGTGGGTACTTGTGATGAGAATCTGGGTGTTTTACTGATTGATATCAATTATGATGTCATTGAAGGAATATTAGATGACCTGAATCTTGGAAAACATGGGTATGCTTTTATTATCAACAGTAACAATGATATTGTATACCATAAAGATTTTTCATACTTTCAGGATGAAACCAAAAAAGAGGAACTGCTTACAATAAGGGACAATGCCAGCATGTTTGTTCATGAGTACAAGTTTGAGAATGCCAACTGGACACTGGTTGGCGTCGCCTCAATGGATTCATTGTATATGTTTCAGAAAGACATTATCATGGCCATTGTCATTCTTGGAATTTTCATGTTTCTGATTTCTCTTGGAAGCAGTGTTTTCTTTTCAAAACGGGTGACAAACCCTCTTAAAAAACTGGAAAAAGCCATGGCACAGGTAGACAGCGGAAATCTTAATCAGGATGTCAATGTCACCGGCAGCAGCGAGGCTGAAAGTCTGGCTGAATATTACAGGAGTATGATGATTAAAATAAAGAAACTGCTGACTGAAATCAAAGAAAAGGAAATGGTCTTGAGGAACAGTGAGTTACAGGTATTATACAGCCAGATTAATCCTCATTTTCTATACAATACACTTGATACCATTTTATGGGCAGCTGAATTCCAGGACAATGAGAAGGTCATCAATCTGACCAAAGCGCTGGCTTCATTCTTCAGATTATCACTGAAAGGCGGAAGCGAATTAACGACGATTGAAAGTGAGTTTGAGCATATCAGGCAATACCTGTATATTCAGAAACAGCGGTATCAGGATAAACTGGAATATGAAATCACCATGGATGAAGCCATCAAAGACATTGAAATACCTAAATTGATTCTGCAGCCGATTGTTGAAAATGCTATTTATCACGGAATCAAAGAGCTTGATGAAGTGGGAATCATCAAAATCTCAGCCAGAAAATCAGATCACGACATTTTCTTCGAAATCACTGATAACGGAGTCGGATATGATGTGAATAAAGAAGTGATTAATGCGGCTTCTTCCCTTAAACTTGGCGGAGTAGGTCAGAGTAACGTTGATCGGCGATTAAAGCTGTACTATGGAGAAAGCTGCGGTTTATATATTGAAAGCAAGTTAAACGAAGGAACCACTGTCACCATTAAAATATCAGATAAAATGAAGTAATACTACTTCTTACTTTTCCTTGTATTGCTTCTAAACCATATAAACCCTAATGTGAATGTATAGATATATTGAACAATAAATTGTAACCACTCAGGTTTTGAATACCAGCCAAAAAGTATATAAAGTGGAACTCCAAGTATACCTTCTTTATTATTGAAAACAGTATCAGATAGATTAAACGCTTTAATTAATAAAATGCTGTCTGACTGTAAAACATTCATTTCTTTTAAAGCAGACAACCCTTCATGGATTCCGTACCCCAGTAAAAAGCCTGCCTGTAAGATCAGGTATAAAAGTGTAATTGAAAACAATGTGCTTAAATTCACTTTAACAAGGGAGAAAAAAATCAGAAGAGTCAACAATAATGAAATAAGAAGACCTGATACAATAGATGTCAGGGAATACTTCCCTGTAAAAGTAAAGATAGCTATTTCTGCACCTTCTCTGACAACCACTGTAAATGCCAGCAGAAATATACCCGTCTTTGAGAAATTATTTCTCATTTTACTCTCTACTTCACTGGTCATATTTTTACTGTTTTTAATCATCCAGAGAATAAAAAACGTGATTAATAATAACGCAACTATACTTGCTATGCTTTCCCATAAATTGGCAACTTTTTCCTGGTTTTTTAGTAGTAAGGTCAAATAATATAATAGGCCTCCAAAAACTAGTGAAGCCAGTACACCTGAAGCTGCACCAGTATAAATATGCTTTTTAAGATTGCTTTTATCTGCTTTTGATATAAATTTAATCATGATAGCAATGATGAGAAACGCTTCCAGCCCTTCTCTAAAACCCATCACTATACCTGGAATGAAATCATTCATTGTGGTCCTCCTGCTCCCGCTATATTAAGGGGAACAGAGTATGTATACCCCAAAAAACGACTTTAAATAATATATTCAATCAGTTTTGCCGGATCATAAACACAGACTGTAGCATTTTTTTCCATAAAATCAACCAGTTTCTGAATATGGTGAGACCATCCTGCCCATATAAAATCAACACCTACTTTTTTGGCCATGTCATATCCCGGTTTTAAATCATCAACCATGACAAGCTCTGATGGTTTCAAATTAAATTTCTTCATGATTTCATTTAATGGATAGGGATCAGGTTTCATGAATTTAGAATCATATCCGAATACCATATCAGGAACAATCTCTGTCTTTTCTCTATAATGTCTTTTAATCATATCCACTGCGGAATGAGAAACTACCGCAACAAGCCCGCCATTTTTCTTAAATTGATTGACCGCCTGAAGCGCTTCTTCAAAAAACTCCGGAACAATTTTATCGGTATTTCTTCTCCAAATATCATATTGGATTTCTGTTTCTCTGTCATCGAACTTCAAAATGTCTTTACACATATTAAAAAACCCAGGTTCAAAGCCGTACTCAAAAAACTTTTCCAAACTGATTTCCAGTCCAGGTCTTAATAGATTAAGTGTTTCGACAAAAGAGGGATAATGCATCAGCGGAGTGCTTTTTACCATTGTATCATCATGATCGAGCACCAGACATTTATATTTCATTTTTTCCTCCCTGAAAAGTGTATGCTTCTCTTTTCTGCTTCAAATACATAGTAACCATCTGCTTCTTGAATTTTTACTCCTCCAAAGACAGCGATGAACTTGTTTTTATACCATTCTTTTCTTTTTGTGACCATTACCATTCTTCCTCCTAATGCGAGATGATGGAACCCTTTTTCAATAAAATGTTTTGGTACACTGAAATCACTGTGATAAGGTGGATTAGAGAGAATCAAAGTAAAGTCATTATCATGGACATTTAAAAATCCGTCGCTTAAGATAACTTTATTTTCCCCTGCATGGTTAATTCTCAGATTTTCTCTGGTTTTCAATACCGCTGTTTCACTGATATCTGAAAAGACTACCTCTGTCATGTTTTTCACTTTTATCAGATAAATTCCCGCAAAGCCATATCCGCAACCGAGATCAAGTATTTTCTCCTGATCATGCAGTATAATAGCATTTAACATAGCTAAGGTCCCTTTATCAATGGCATTAGGTGAAAAAAGA
This sequence comes from Clostridia bacterium, assembly GCA_016938455.1. Lineage (GTDB taxonomy): Bacteria > Bacillota > Clostridia > DUPQ01 > DUPQ01 > JAFGUQ01. The sequence goes on along the minus strand of JAFGUQ010000047.1, from coordinate 1,258 downwards.
CTTCGGTCACTGTTAAAAACAAGGTCTGTCTGTCCTGTGGTATAGTGTACCTGGTTCATTGTTATTCTTCTCTCAAGATAGTGGCCTCAATATGTCTGATGTTATCTTCTTTATCATACATGTAATAAACGACTATTATATCTCCGTTGTCCAGCTGCACTGATCTTGTATAACCTAAATCATGATTTATTCCGCAACCTCTGATCTGGATGGCTTCCTTAGAAGCAATATTCTCCATTTCACCGTCAAGCAGCACTGCTTTGATTCCATAAGGACTGTATCTGTGTCCATATGTCATCAGCACATTCCCGCTTTTTAATTGAATGGCTTCAAAAGGAGAAGGTGATGTATGGTTTGTTTTCTTTGGTACTGACCATGTCTTCCCTTCATCATATGATTCACTGTAGTGCATATAGGCCATATCATTATTGCCATCTTCATATACATTCCTGTCACCATCACTTATATGTGATCTTAACATGCATACCAGTTTTCCTTTCGCTGTCCTGAAAAGATTAGGTTCCCCCATGAATGTGTTTTTAATTTTTGGAATGGTATTCAATCTCTCCCAGGAGTTACCTTTATCCGTGCTCTTCAAGATAGTGATATTTCTTTTCAGATAGTCATCATGATACCCGGAAACAGCCAGGATGATACTGTCATCTTCAAGTTGAACAATATTACCTCTCATAGAGTTCATGCTTTCTTTACCATAATAATCGATCAGTTTTGGTTTCTCCCAGGTCTTCCCCTGATCATGTGAACGTGTGGAGTATGCATCTTTTAAAAACATGGTATATTCACTGAATCCTGCATGCATTTGTCTGGATGAATTAGGATAATCATTGATTTCACCATATTTCCACATAAAAAAGGTGGATAGAATCGTACCGTCATTCAAGTAATTGATACATGGATCCTGAACTCCATAGAAAAAATGATCATAGATGATGCTGACATCCTTATCCCAAGTCTCACCATTATCTTTTGAAAGAACATAAACTCCCTTTGATGATGGATCACCATGGGTAATATCTCCATAAGTAGGTAACCTGTGAGGTGCTTGTCTGAAAGCAACCATCAATGTATTATCTCTAAGTTTTATGATATTTGGAAAAGTAGAATAGTACCTGTCATCTTTGTATACTACGATATCTTTAATTTTCTTAATCATTGTCATCCGTCGAGTAGACAGCCCACTACTCTTTCCCTTTCTTAATATTTATCACATCAAGCGAGGAGTAGCTGCTGCCCCTCA